>NZ_JBFRTU010000096.1:0-12670 GCF_041474275.1 Vibrio sp. 10N.222.52.B7
TGGTTTGGGTGATCTTCGAACTCATTGTTCATAGTGGGTTATAGGTTTCTCGTCTTCAAATCACTTTCCCCTATTCATTTAGTTTGTGGTGCCGTTTCACTTGTTCGACTGATTTTGGTGCAAGATCGAACTTCTACAACGTCGCTCTCGTATTTACATCTTATTGTATGATTTAATTATTGGTAATAACGATACGCAATGAATCCAATGTAATTGAGGAAGCGAGCATGATCTTAGAGTCATTCAGTCTGGAAGGTAAAGTAGCGATAGTGACAGGCTGTAACACGGGGCTTGGGCAAGGTATTGCATTAGGCCTAGCGGAAGCCGGTTGTAAGGTTGTCGGTGTTAACCGAACAGAGCCTGAAGAGACTATTGAGAAAATGAGTGCAGCAGGTCATTCGTTCCTAAACGTGAGTGCTGATCTTCTCGAGCAAGCGTGCATTCCAGGGGTTATAGAGCGCACTTTGGCTGAGTTTGGCCAAGTCGACATTCTCGTGAACAATGCAGGAATTATTCGCCGCCAAGATGCTATTGAGTTCTCAGAGCAAGATTGGGATGACGTAATGAACGTGAACACCAAGACGGTGTTCTTTATGTCTCAGGCTGTTGCAAAGCAATTTAAGGCTCAAGGTACTGGCGGAAAGATCATTAACATTGCATCGATGCTCTCATTCCAAGGTGGCATTCGAGTTCCTTCCTATACGGCTTCAAAAAGTGCTGTGATGGGCGTGACACGTGCGATGGCGAACGAATGGGCGCGCGATAATATCAACGTGAATGCGATAGCCCCCGGTTATATGGAAACGAACAATACTCAAGCTCTGCGTGAAGATGCTGAGCGTAATCAAGCGATTCTTGAGCGTATTCCGGCTGAACGTTGGGGTAAACCGCAAGATATCGCAGGTCCTTGTGTGTTCTTAGCATCATCAGCATCGGATTACATTAATGGCTATACCATTGCTGTTGACGGTGGTTGGTTAGCACGCTAGTTGGTTTTTTATTCTAAATTTTGAGTTTGCAGCAATCTTGCAGGAGAAGATAAATGAAAATCGCTTTAATGATGGAAAACAGTCAGGCAGGTAAAAATGCCATGGTTGCAGCTGAGCTAGAGTCAGTGGCGGGTGGCATTGGTCACGATGTTTTCAACTTAGGTATGACCGACGAGAATGATCACCACTTAACGTATATCCACTTAGGTATCATGGCCAGTATTCTGATCAACTCAAAGGCTGTGGACTTTGTTGTGACGGGATGTGGAACAGGGCAAGGTGCTTTGATGTCACTGAACCTGCACCCGGGTGTGGTTTGTGGTTACTGCCTAGAGCCATCAGATGCTTTCTTGTTTAACCAAATCAACAACGGCAATGCTCTCGCTCTCGCTTTTGCTAAAGGCTTTGGCTGGGCAGGTGAACTCAACATTCGTTATATCTTTGAAAAAGCGTTCACAGGCGAGCGTGGTAATGGGTATCCACTAGAGCGTGCAGAACCACAGCAACGTAATGCAGCAATTTTGAATGAAGTGAAAGCGGCGGTGGTAAAAGATAACTTTATTGATTCTCTGAGAGCCATCGACCAAGATCTAGTGAAAACAGCGGTTGGCAGCGAACGTTTCCAACAATGCTTCTTTGAGCATTGCCAAAACCAAGAAATCGCTGATTATGTTCGTTCACTTTTAGATTAATTAGAGCGTTTAGTTCTGATAGAGCCAGCCTTGTTCGGCTGGCTTTTTGATGAATAATTAAAGGAAAGTTGTGAGGCAGACAGTAATCAACTGGAAAAATGGCGATTCGTGTTTTCCTGAATTTACTCTTCATCTTCGGTTTCTTTGGGAGCATTCGACGCCCAGTCTTTTTCAAGCCAGTTATCGAGCACGTGTTGCAGCACGTTCAAGGAGGTTGGTTTCTCTAGGCGACCATCCATCAACTTGCTGATCATATCTAACTCGTGCTGTCCTGATTCGCCAGACAAAGCAATGATTGGCGTTTGAGGAGAGCGTGCCTTGATGATTTGGCTTGCGTCAAAACCATTCATTATCGGCATTTGTACGTCCATTAAGATCAAATCGACCTTGTGTGTTTTGAACAGCTCGACGGCATTCTCGCCGTTTTTAGCTTGTAAGCTATTTACGCCAAGTCGACTCAGGTACATCTGAACAAGCGTGCGTTGCACTTCTTTATCATCGACGATAAGCACGGTTGGAGCCAAATGGTTCTCTGGGGTTAGCGTACTTGTTGGCTCTGAACTTTGCGTTTCTGGCGGGTTATTTGGCTTAGCTTCAGCGTTGGTTTTGTTTTCAGTTGCAGTTTGATTACTTTTCCAATCATTGAAGTAAGGCGTACGAAGTGCGTCTGCTTTGGGTGCATTGGGTACTACCGGGAAGTACAGGTGGAACTCAGTAAACTCCCCAAGTTTAGAGTGGCACTCAACTCGGCCGCCAAATGAACGCATCACACGTTGGCAATAGCCAAGCCCTAGGCCGCTACCACCGCTTTTTTGGTAAGAGAAGAAGTCATCAAAGATCTTATGTGCAATGGCTTCGTCAATGCCAGGGCCGGTATCTCGGAATATCAGAACGTTCTCGTAAGGCCCTGTGTTGGTGCTGATCTCAATTTGGCTTTCTGGATAAGAATCAAAGTAATAGATTGCATTACGTATCAGGTTGAAAATAACGAAATTGAATAAGGTTTCATTGAGCTTTGCTACAAAATCAGCGTGTTGTGGTAAACGAATGCGTTCAATGATCTTTTCATTCTCAAAACCATAGTGGCTTACGGCTTGATCTACGGCTTTGTGGATAGAGGTCATGGCCACAGGGCCGTGTTCAGGCGTACTGTCACTGACTTCGCGCAGGATGATATCAATCAGTTGTCGCCCGCGTTGAATCGCCGCTTGGCCATTCTCAATATCCTTTAGGATTTGTTTAGCTGGGGCTTGGTTATCAATGTGCTGTTTTAACACCTCAAAATGCAGCTGCACTTGAGCCAGCGGGTTACGCATTTCGTGTGCGATAGAATTAGCAAGCGCGCGACTTTGGCGAATGCGTCTATCGGCTTCAATGGTGCTTTGTACACGAGTTAACAAGGTTTGCAGTGCAGAGATCTCTTCGTTAGAGAACATCTTATCGTTGCTCTTATGTGATGAGACCAATAAGTGCGTGACCGATTTCCCCTGACCAAATAAAGGCATCACCAAAGCGGTGTCGTTTGAGCTCATCTTGTCATATAGGGCTTTTATCGAGCGCTTGGCTGGTGCGGTGTAATCAAGCTCCTGAGACAGCTCATCGAACACTAAAACGGACTTGTTGGTAGACAGGTAATCTTCGTAGAAGGTTTCGTTGTAGTTGCTGTTCACCAGACGCAACTTGTCTTCGGGAATCTGCAATAGGCTACCTAATCGACGCATTGCATCATCAATCGACAGCTTGAAATCGTCTTCTAGTGAGAGGATCTGTTGTACTGGCGTTTTCTTGTTTCCGTAGACAAAGAACGAGGCGTAGTGGCTTACGCGCTTGTAGAGAACATGCCACGTGATGCCGATAATCGCGCAGATTGGGATAGCAACAAGCCATTGACTGTCGTCTGTCAGCGGGATAAATATCGCGCCAAAAGGGATCACCAAAATAGCACAAACCAACATCGCATTTAGGCTCATGTACGCCAGGTATTTCACGCTGTAGAAGCGCGAGGTCAGCAGGGCATAGCCAACGAACAACATTTCACTTATCGACAAAGCTGGTGGCAGCCAAGTGAGCGAGAAATCACGCAAGAAGTAGGTCATGCCTAGGTGGATCGTCGCAGTAGACAGCATGAAGACTAAAATGCCGGCGATCATATAGTTGGTTTTGGCTAAAGTTAGCTTGCTGCTGTTGGCGCGCATGGCCACCAGGTTGAGTAGTGTTAGCACTACAAAGCTAATCATCCCAATAAAGAAGTACGGCGTATGCGGGCCAAACTCAATCACGAACTGGCTTGGGCCTGCAATGGTGACGTGTTCAACGGTTAACCCCGGACTTAAATTGATAAAGAAGGAGTAGACGGTCAGGGTGACGAAAATGGCTTGCTGCCACACATGAACCTTACCATTACGTTGTTCAGCGGCGAGTTTGCACGAGAAGTAATAGGCAAAGGCAAACGCAAAGAACGAGGCGAGGTTGGCAAACTTTGCGGCGAACACGGCGGCCGAGGCCCCAAGTTCCGGTAATAAGTCGGTATGGAAATAAGCGTTACTGCTGATCCACGCAACAATGCAGATCGAATACGCGATGTAAGGGGCATGGTGTGTCCCTGCGATCACTTCGTTCTTCTGTTTCAGGCGATAGCAGTAATAGAACAACCACATGACAACCACAGCCACGGTTGCAAGCAGTGTGATTGCTTTTGCATAGATGATCGCCTCTAGGCCGAAATCAAACATGTTCATCCTTTTTCACCGAGCTAGTTTTTCCTGCCGAGCGCGACTTTTCTAATGACTTTCTGCTTTCTCGCACTGCGCGTTTGTAGCTTCGAAAATCGACATTATTGAACGCTTTTACCATCATCTCAAAATTCCAGAATCCACGATAAATTGTCGTGCCATCGTCATTTAATTCGCAATATCCAGAATGGAAGTATGTATTGGAATCAATGGTTTGATAAAACTGAAGCATGAAAGGTTGCTCGATAATAGTGAAGCCAATCTTATAGCCTATTTGGTGTAACACACTCATCAGCTCTTTTTGAGAAAGGTAGAGGAAATAGAGCTTTTGTTGGGTATTGCCACTGACTGTCAGACGTAACACCTCACACAGGGCATCTTTGTCGGACAATTGTAACTGGAATTGTTGGTCAAATTCTGGGAGAGAGTAACATTTTGACAGTGTAGGCGGTGTGAAAAGTTGTAACCCTGCGAGTTCATCGTAGCCGTAATTGGGTAAACAGTATTGCCATTGCTCATTGCTGAACGGCGGTGCGTAACTTAGCCAAGTGTCATTCTTAGACCAGTCTTGAATCAGCGCAGAGGAAACCAGTGTTGGAAAGGCTTCATCGACTGGATGCTTGAGCAGAATAAAATGCTTACCTGCCTGAGAAAGGTGTAATAAAGGCAGCATCTCAAACCATTTCTCGCCCTTGATGAACACCTCGAGATTGCTTAAAGCAATGGCATCGCTGATTGGCATTCCTTGTGGGTGACTCGGTGTTTGTACCAAAAGTGGCTCATGTTCTATCTGTTCGATGATCGCACCGTAATAAGCACTGTCATTGATAGGGAGGTCGACATGAGAAATGGAGCTTGGATTTAATGGAGATTTTGCTTTGATCGCAGCAATTTCACACTCACACCAGAAATCTAGCCAATGCATATAGCACTGCCCTACAGCCTGCTCTAGAAGAGCAATCTCTGCAGATAGTGTATTTGGATAGCGCAGAATCAGATCGCGGTAGTCCATCACCTCAAACAATACAGAGTAGCTTTTGTTTTGATGCTCTGGGAAAAGCAATTCTAATTGGCTTCTACGATATTCAGTCACGCTTTGAAAAAGCTCAGTGCGCTCATGTGGCTGATAAGTGTTGATGACGAGCTCTATCAGCGCTCGCTGTTTTATTTCGATAGACAGACTGCTAGCCAACAGTGAGCCTAAAGACGACGTTAATTTCATGTTTAACCTAGCCTAGGTTTATATAATTATTTTTATTTGATCTGCACTATCTATAGGACACTGATTTTAGGTATGTGTTTGAAGTTACGTTACTTTGAGAGAGCCAATCGTAACTTTACTTGTGTCCATGGTGTGAGAAGTAAGTTGCATAATCGGGCGAGATTTTACTACTTGCACTCACCCTCAACAATAAAGATTTTCCATATTTGAATGAATTCAAAGATGAACAAAATACATTATTATCAACAACTTGTAGGGTTGGATCACAGTTTTAAAATCAGACATGATTAAGTCGAGCATAAACTTTTGGATTTATAAAATAATTTCAAATATCTATTTTTTGAACCAATATCATAATCCACATCAAGATGAGCTCATCTTATTAATCGTGATAGGAATGTTTTTGGTGTGAAGTATGTAATTATCTGATTAATTATGTCTGTATTATTACTCGCTTATTCTCTCGCTACTCATTTTAATGATTTAAATATCAGGTGGATAAAAGCAGAGCTCCAGTGCTCGTCTTGTTTTCCTGACAATCTCCTGTGTTTATAGAGTAGTTACACCATAATCTCTGATGAAGTGATGACATTCGAGGTTTAAGCTTGCCTGCATATGAAACATTATTGCGAGTAATCCCTCGTAAATGATTGAGGTAGAGAGAATTTATGAAGAACGTACGATTAACATCATTACTTGGAACAGCAACCTTGTTTAGTGTCGTGGCGTTAGCTGGGTGTAGTCAGAAATCAGAGGTACCAACTCAACCGCAAGAGAATGCGAACCCCACCTGCAGCACTAAAAACCTGACGGGTGGTTGGTCGAAAAGTGAGATAACACCAGAAGCCAAGCAAGCTTTAAACGCAGTTCTTAGCCAAATGAACACTTCAGCTGAGCTCAAGCAGATCTTGAGTGTTCGAACTCAGGTTGTCGCGGGTTTGAATTACGCTATTGAGTTTGAAATGGATAATGGTGAAGTGTGGAACACCATCGTTTACCGTTCTCTACAAGGTGACATCGAAATGACGCAACCTGCACAGAAAGGTCTTCTGTGCTCATAATCTAGATGCGTCTGTATCTTGTGAGATAGGCTGATAGCAAATAAAAATGGCTCCGTATTGGGAGCCATTTTTGTTTTTAAGAAGACTGATTTGTTGAACGTTTTCAGTCGGCCAACTCGGGCTCAGCTAACTCCTGAACACAAGCGCGGCTGATGTCTTCATCAATGTAGGCCATACCGAGTTTATTGAGGTAGTCCATGCGATCGGCAGTGCGAAGCTCGATGTCGGGGCCTGCAATGTTGTTGGCTTGATAAATTTCAGTGAGATGAGACATGAATTGTTCACCCACACTCATCATCAATAGACTCATTGCGCCTACGTCCGGTCTTACTTTGGTGCGTTGCTTTTCAGATAGGTTTACCGCTAGTACGATAGGTTGTTCTTCACCTTCGAATCGAACGCCTCGCTCACGAACGGTTTGTTGAGCCCAGTAGTACGCCAGTTCTTTACTCTGAGTGAGAAACACTGGCTCAACCGATTCGGTATAGTTGTTGCCGATGGTTGCCATAGTTTTTGAAGCTGCTTCGTTGAGCGCTTTGTCTCCAGAACGTTTTAAACCTTGGCCTTGAATCGAAGCCAATAAAGCTGAAGATGTGCCGTGATACCAAGTATCACCCGTCGCGAAACCATTCTCTGATAACAGTGTTTTTGCATCTTGTAGGTGTGTAGGTATTGAAGTCATAGGCACTCTCAACAAATAGGAATCTGAACAATTATGTATACAGTTAGCTTAAACAGAAGTTGTTCGGTTAACCGTGGTGTGGAACACAAATCTGAGGCTTTGAGATAAAGCTGGCAGTACAAGCTTTATCTCAAAGCCTTCCCCCGGATCTTACCTAAGTAAGAGAGAAGGGCGGGGGAGGCTTTAGTTTTAGCGATTAATCAAATTGGTTAGACGTATTCGCTTCGCCCGCTGCTTTTAGTGCATTCTCACCAGCGAAGTACTCTTTGTGGTCATCACCGATGTCTGAACCAGACATGTTTTGGTGTTTAACACATGCGATACCTTGGCGGATCTCTTTACGTTGAACATTAGCAACGTAACCCAACATGCCTTGGTCGCCGAAGTACTCTTTCGCAAGGTTGTCGGTAGACAGCGCTGCAGTGTGGTAAGTAGGCAGAGTAATCAAGTGGTGGAAGATACCCGCTTCACGAGATGCGTCCGCTTGGAATGTACGAATCTTCTCGTCAGCACTTGCAGACAGTTCAGTTTCATCGTATTCCGCGCTCATTAGGTTTGCACGGTCGTAAGCTGATACATCTTTACCTTCAGCAACCAATGCATCGTAAGCTTGTTGACGGAAGTTTAGCGTCCAGTTGAATGATGGAGAGTTGTTGTAAACCAGTTTCGCGTTAGGGTGAACTTCGCGAACGCCATCCATCATCTCTTTGATTTGGCCGATGTGTGGTTTCTCAGTCTCAATCCAAAGTAGGTCAGCACCTGCGTTGATTGCTTCAATACAGTCGAATACACAACGGTCTTCGCCCGTACCCTGGCGGAATTGGTATAAACCTGAAGGTAGACGCTTAGGTCGAACTAGCTTGCCGTCACGGTTAAAGCAAACGTCGCCTTCTGCCATATCTGCAACATCGATCTCTTCAACATCTAGGTATGAGTTGTAGATATCGCCTTGGTCGCCCGGCTCTTTCACTACTGCGATTTCTTTTGTTAGACCAGCGCCTTGAGAATCGGTACGAGCAACAATAACGCCGTTGTCTATGCCTAGTTCAAGGAAAGCGTAACGAAGTGCGCGAAGTTTTGCGTGGAAGTCAGCGTGTGGAACCGTTACTTTGCCGTCTTGGTGACCACATTGCTTCTCATCGGCAACTTGGTTTTCAATTTGTAGACAACATGCGCCCGCTTCAATCATCTGCTTAGCCATTAGGTAAGTCGCTTCTGCGTTACCGAAACCTGCATCGATATCGGCAATGATTGGCACTACGTGTGTTACGTGGTTGTCAATTTTGTCTTGAATACGATCTTGTAGGTTTACATCGCCTGCTTCACGGGCTGCATCCAGTTCACGGAATAAGCCACCTAGTTCACGAGCATCAGCTTGGCGCAGGAATGTGTATAGTTCTTCTACTAGGCCTGCAACCGATGTTTTCTCATGCATTGATTGGTCTGGAAGTGGACCAAAGTCTGAGCGAAGTGCTGCAACCATCCAACCTGAAAGGTATAGGTAGCGGCGATCTGTCTTGCCATCAAAGTGCTTCTTAATAGAAATCAGCTTTTGTTGACCGATAAAACCATGCCAGCAACCTAAAGATTGAGTGTATTGAGAGCTGTCTTTGTCGTAAGCCTCCATATCCGCACGCATGATATCTGCCGTGTATTGCGCGATATCTAGACCTGTTTTGAATTTGTTTTGAGCTCGCATACGAGCAGCAGATTCAGCATTGATTGCATCCCATGGAGCACCTGCAGCGCTTTTTGCAACTTCTATCATTTCGATATCTTGTGTAATTTGCGACATAACTATTCCTTAGTTTCACGTGGGGTATGGTTGCCAAATTGGCTTGGATTAAAACTTTGCTATGGACAAAGAATAACCACGCATGTGATAATTTTGTTAATTTATAGTTATTATATTCGGTATTTTTCTTATGAATATTGCTCGTATAGACCTTAATTTACTTGTGTATTTAGACATGTTGCTACGTGAAAGAAACGTTACACGAGCGGCAAATCAATTAGGAATAACTCAACCAGCCATGAGTAATGGACTGCGCCGACTACGCGATCTGTTTGAAGATCCGCTATTGGTGAGAACCAGTGAAGGGATGGTGCCGACCGAGCGCGCGCAAAAGTTGCAACCGCTGATCCGCAACATCTTGGCGAATGTAGAAAAGACACTACAGCCGACCACAGAGTTTAATGCAGAAGACAGTGAGCGCGTGTTTCGTATCATGGCGAGTGACTATGCTGAGTCGACCATTATTCAGCCGCTATTGAAAAAACTGAGCGAGATAGCGCCGAAAATACGACTGGATATAATGACGCCAAGTGACGTGAGTTATCAGGATGTAGAACAAGGCACCGTGGATATTATCATCAACCGTTTTGATGACATTCCACAGTCCTTTCACCAGATGAGCCTTTGGCACGACGGGTTTTCTTGTCTATTCAGCTGTGATAATCCAATAGCCGATAACTTTGATATTTTGTCCTATTTGAAAGCGCAACATATCTGGGTAAGTAAGACGGGGATGGGAACCGGAGTGGGGATCAACCCAAGTGAAGCGCAAAAGCTCGGTTGGATAGATGAAGCGTTAATGCGCATTGGTAAAACCCGCAATATCACGGTGTTTACCCGACATTACCTATCTGCGATTCTCTTCGCTCAGCAGAAAAACCTTATCCTTACTATTCCAACCAAAGCCGCGCAATTGCAGCGCAACAACCCTAATTTGTTAATCAAACCAGCCCCATTTGCGATTGAACCCTTTGAGGTGAAGATGGCGTGGAGCCCATTGTTACAAACCAATCCAGACCACCAGTGGATGCGTCGCTTGATCAAAAGTGTCGCCAATGAAATCGAAAGTGGTGTGACGGGATAACACAGTTTTTGTGGTATTTCTTTTGTGAATATCCAATATAAGCGGCATAAATTAGCTAAATTTTCGTCAGTTACGTAAATTTATTTAGTAGTCAGCGGTTAATTTGAGAGAGATTTTATGAGCAGTCGTATTCAACAGGGAAGCTTGAGCATTGATAGCACCCTCTACCAATTAATTAATGAGCAGGTCATTCCTGGAACAGGCATAGTCGCAGAGGACTTTTGGCAATCTTTCGCAGCCATCCTTAAAGATCTAGCACCAAAGAATCGTGCACTGCTTATCAAACGTGAAGATCTTCAACATCAAATTGACGTTTGGCACCAAGAGCGTGCTGGGCAAACGCTCGATCCTGTGGAGTACAAACAGTTCTTACAGCAGATCGGTTATTTGGTTCCTGAAGGCGATGACTTTCAAGTGACGACAGCGAGCGTAGAGCCTGAGATCGCAACACAAGCAGGGCCGCAGCTTGTGGTGCCAATCATGAACGCACGTTTTGCACTTAACGCAGCCAATGCGCGTTGGGGCAGCCTATATGATGCGCTCTACGGAACGGACGTGATCAGTGAAAGTGATGGCGCGGAAAAGGGCGGAAGCTTTAACCCAGCCCGTGGCGCTAAAGTAGTGACTTATGCTCGCGAGTTCCTTGATGACGCAGCGCCATTAAACGGCGTCTCCCATAAAGACGTCACCAAATACAGCATCAGTAACGCTAGCATCGGCAATAAATTAATAGCGACACTCGATAACGGCGAAGAAGTCACTCTCATTGATAGCGACCAGTTCATTGGCTATCAAGGTGACGCAAGTTCCCCTTCGTGCATTCTTCTTAAACACAATAATCTGCACATCGAAATTCAAATTGACCCGAGCGCACCGATTGGTAGCGTCGATGTGGCGGGAATTAAAGATGTATTAGTCGAAGCCGCTCTAACAACCATTATGGATTGCGAAGACTCGGTTGCTGCAGTTGATGGTGAAGACAAAGCATTGGCTTACCGTAACTGGTTAGGCTTGATGAAAGGTGATCTACAAGAATCACTAGAGAAAAACGGCAAAACCATTGTTCGTAACCTTAACCCAGATCGCCAATACACCAGCGTGACGGGGGGTGAGATTTCACTAAAAGGCCGCAGCATGTTGTTCATCCGTAATGTCGGCCACCTGATGACCAACCCTGCGATTATTGATGCCGAAGGCAATGAAGTGCCTGAAGGCATTATGGATGGCATGATCACTTCGCTAATCGCGATGCATGATTTAAAAGGCAACAGTGCTTACCAAAACTCGACCGCGAACAGCATCAATATTGTAAAACCTAAGATGCATGGTCCTGAAGAAGTCGCGTTCACCAATGAGCTGTTTGGTCGCATTGAAGATGCATTAGGGCTAGATCGATTCACGATCAAAGTTGGCATCATGGACGAAGAGCGTCGTACTTCGGTTAACCTTAAAGAATGTATTCGAGCGGCTAAAGATCGTGTTGTGTTCATCAACACAGGTTTCTTAGACCGAACGGGTGATGAGATTCACACCAGTATGGAAGCGGGACCATTCGCTCCTAAAACACAGCTGAAAACCATGACTTGGATTGGCGCATACGAAGATCAAAACGTTGATCTTGGCTTAGCTTGTGGCCTGCAAGGTAAAGCCCAGATTGGTAAAGGTATGTGGCCAGAGCCAGACAACATGGCGAAGATGATGGATGCGAAAATCGGACATCCACAAGCGGGTGCTAATACTGCTTGGGTTCCTTCTCCAACCGCCGCGACTTTGCACGCGCTGCACTATCACAAGGTGAGTGTACCAAGCCGTCAGAAAGAGCTTCGTGAGCGAGTGAGAGCCAATGTTGATGATATTCTTACTATCCCGCTACTGGGCAACCAAAAGCTGACTGCGCAAGATATTCAAAGTGAGCTGGATAACAACACACAAGGTATTCTGGGGTACGTGGTTCGTTGGATTGATCAAGGCGTTGGTTGTTCGAAGGTACCTGATATTAACGATGTCGGCTTGATGGAAGACCGAGCGACGCTGCGTATTTCAAGCCAACATATTGCGAACTGGTTACGTCACGGCATTTGCGAGGAAGCTCAGGTAATGAAAACCATGAAGCGCATGGCCGCAGTGGTGGATGAGCAAAACGCTGGCGACCAGAGCTACCGTAACATGGCGCCTGACTTTGAAAACAGCATTGCATTTTCAGCGGCGTGTCAGTTGGTATTCGAAGGCTGTGCTCAGCCGAGCGGTTACACCGAGCCAGTACTGCACGCGATGCGTCTAAAACTGAAAGCACAGGAATAGCGAAGCAACCGAATAACAAAAATAGAGAATGTAAAATACTAAAAAAAGAACCCCCCCTTTAACCGAGCCCAAGGTGCCGCGCTTTTATAGCGCGGCTTTTTTTTGGTTCATC
>NZ_JBFRTU010000097.1:0-671 GCF_041474275.1 Vibrio sp. 10N.222.52.B7
AGAATCTCACGCGGCATATCTTCTTAAGAAAAACGACATTAGTCGCTTAGATATTGTTAACTTCATCTCACACGGTATTACCAAAGCGAGCAACGAAGGCGACAGTCCTTCATCATCCGATTCATTTGGTGGTGCAGAAAATGCTGAAGAAGCTAACTCTGAAGACCGTTTAGAAAATTTTGCTACTAACCTTAACGAAGTCGCAAAGCAGGGCAATATTGACCCACTAATCGGTCGTGACAAAGAGCTAGAACGCACTATCCAAGTTCTGTGTCGTCGTCGTAAGAACAACCCTCTGTTAGTGGGTGAAGCGGGGGTAGGTAAAACTGCCATCGCGGAAGGTCTTGCATGGCGCATCGTTGAAGGACAAGTGCCTGAAATCATTCAGAGCAGCGTAATTTATTCTCTAGATATCGGTTCACTGTTAGCCGGAACCAAATATCGTGGTGACTTTGAGAAACGTTTTAAAGCGATTCTTAAGCAACTGGAGAAAGAAGAAGACGCGATTCTGTTCATCGATGAGATCCACACCATTATCGGTGCCGGGGCTGCATCGGGTGGTCAGGTTGATGCGGCAAACTTAATTAAACCACTACTAAGCAGTGGCAAATTACGTTGCATCGGTTCAACAACGTACCAAGAGTACAGCAGTATTTTTGAGAAGGAGCGTG
>NZ_JBFRTU010000097.1:1434-2234 GCF_041474275.1 Vibrio sp. 10N.222.52.B7
ATTTTTGAGAAGGAGCGTGCTTTAGCTCGTCGCTTCCAGAAAATAGATATTATTGAACCATCGCTAGACGATACGACCAAGATCCTGATTGGCTTGAAGCCAAAATACGAAGCTCACCACGAAGTGCGCTACACCAACAAAGCGTTGCGTGCCGCTGTGGAACTGTCAGCTAAATACATTAATGAACGCCACCTTCCTGATAAGGCCATTGACGTAATCGATGAAGCGGGCGCTCGTAGTCGTTTGGCACCTGCAAGCCGTCGTAAGAAAACGGTAAGCGTGGCTGATATTGAGTCAATGGTTGCGAAAATGGCGCGTATTCCTGAAAAGTCAGTATCGTCTTCAGACAAAGATACACTCCAGAAACTGGATGAGCGCATGAAAATGTTGGTATTCGGACAAGACCCTGCAATCGATGTATTGAGTGAAGCGATTAAGCTGACCCGTGCTGGATTGGGTGCAGACAATAAACCTGTTGGTTCATTCTTGTTTGCTGGTCCTACTGGTGTCGGTAAAACAGAGGTGACTGTTCAGCTGTCTAAGTTGATGGGTATTGAGCTTCTGCGCTTTGATATGTCTGAGTACGGTGAGCGACACTCAGTGAGCCGCTTGATTGGTGCGCCTCCTGGTTATGTTGGTTACGACCAAGGTGGTTTGCTAACGGATGCCGTAATCAAGAACCCGCACTCTGTTGTGTTACTGGATGAAATCGAGAAAGCTCACCCAGATATCTTTAACTTGCTACTGCAGGTAATGGATAACGGCACGCTAACTGACAACAATGGTCGCAAAGCGGACTT
>NZ_JBFRTU010000097.1:2983-3544 GCF_041474275.1 Vibrio sp. 10N.222.52.B7
CGCAATGTGATTCTAGTGATGACGACCAACGCAGGTGTGGCTGAAACCGAGAAGAAATCGATCGGCCTGATCCAACAAGATCATGCGCCAGATGCGATGGGCGAAATCAAGAAGGTATTTACTCCTGAGTTCCGTAACCGTCTTGATAATATCATTTGGTTCAACAGCCTTGACCCAAGTGTGATTAGCCAAGTAGTTGATAAGTTCATTGTCGAGCTTCAGGTTCAACTGGACGCTCGTGGCGTGTCTTTAGAGGTTTCTGAGGATGCTCGTCACTGGTTAGCTGATAAAGGCTATGACAAGACCATGGGTGCTCGTCCAATGGGACGTGTTATTCAAGAGAAGCTTAAGAAACCACTTGCTAACGAGTTACTGTTCGGTAGCTTGGTTGATGGCGGTACGGTTAAAGTATCCCTGAAAAAAGATGAATTGGATTTCATCTATGTTGGTGCTAAAGAAGAGGTCATGCACTAACGAAGTGATTGATAAATCAAAGGCTTAAATATAAAACGCATGACTTAGGTTGTGCGTTTTTTTATGCTTGCGAGATGCGAGATGCGA
>NZ_JBFRTU010000097.1:4306-4977 GCF_041474275.1 Vibrio sp. 10N.222.52.B7
GAGATGCGAGATGCGAGATTGATGTGCTTGTGTAGTAAAAAGCTCAGGTAATAAAAAACGGAGCCTTAAGCTCCGCTTCTTATTGTATTCGCTAATTAAAAATTAACGAGCACGGAAGACGATGCGGCCTTTAGAAAGGTCGTATGGAGTCATCTCAACAGTTACTTTATCACCAGTAAGAATCCGGATGTAGTTCTTACGCATTTTACCAGAGATGTGTGCTGTCACTACGTGACCGTTTTCAAGCTCAACACGGAACATTGTGTTTGGTAGAGTATCAAGGACAGTGCCTTGCATCTCGATTACGTCTTCTTTAGCCATCTAATCCTCTTTCGAAATTTGGCGGTTTTCAACGGCTTGATTGTGCCGTTAAAATCAAAATATGTAAAGTTGTCGCGTATTCTACCCTTGCCACCGCTGATTTACTAGCCTTTGATGACGTTGAAATCGTACTTTATAGTTCATCGCAGGGCATTCATCGATTTGATAACCCAAATATAACCATTGTTTTTGTTCTTTCTGGGCATGTTGGATCTGAAATAGAACGCCAAGTGTTCCCATCGAAATGTCTATATCAGGAGCGAAGAAGGTATAAAACGCGCTCGTACAGTGAGCCATGATGTCGGTTACGGCGATACCAACCAACTTGTTCTCATCATAGATGTGCATGA
>NZ_JBFRTU010000098.1:0-235 GCF_041474275.1 Vibrio sp. 10N.222.52.B7
CTCCTTATACGAAGATATTTACGATGAGTACCCACACAGATTGATGGTTTAATAAGTTAAGAGTAGGAAATACTTTTCCAGATGGGGCTATAGCTCAGCTGGGAGAGCGCCTCGCTGGCAGCGAGGAGGTCTGCGGTTCGATCCCGCATAGCTCCACCATCTTTAAGTGTTCTTCCTTAAGAATCTTTAAAAATGGTTATTTCTTTTGAAATATCTAGCTCTTTAACAATTTGGA
>NZ_JBFRTU010000099.1:0-273 GCF_041474275.1 Vibrio sp. 10N.222.52.B7
CTCCTTATACGAAGATATTCACGATAAGTGTCCACACAGATTGATATGTTTAAACAGTTAAGAGTAACCTATGTCCCGTTCGTCTAGAGGCCTAGGACACCGCCCTTTCACGGCGGTAACAGGGGTTCGACTCCCCTACGGGATACCATCTTTAAGCACATTTATTTAAGTGTTTTTAAAAATGGTTCATTTTATTGAATCAAGCTCTTTAACAATTTGGAAAGCTGACTGATTGATTTACTTACGAGTAATTCAATCAAATTTAAAAGTTCT
>NZ_JBFRTU010000100.1:0-16173 GCF_041474275.1 Vibrio sp. 10N.222.52.B7
ACAAATTAGTGGAAACATCACTTCACGCTACCCCTTATTCCATATGGGTTTTTCATGATCTTGCCCTGGGGTATTCCCTTTATGAATCAAACTCAGATTGTGAATTGATTAACAAAGGAAAGAGTTTACCGTTTGGAGGAGTAAAGGTTTATGGCAAGCATTTTCGATATGTCAGAATAAAAGCTAACGCTGAAAGCATTTTAGCATCCAAAGTGGTCTCAGATATTGTTCCATTCACGAGTGAATACATACAGAGCCTATTAGACAATCACTCGTAATTACCGCCTAAGCTCTTGTATCCTTAGCTCTAATCAAATAGAAATATAAAGGCCTTTGGCTATTTGGATGGCACACTTTCATATTGACACTCAAATTGGAAACTGAACTCGATAAATAATAAAAACCCATTAAATCAAATACTTAAAACTGGCACGTAACTTGATTGAATATCTAGACCTTCCATCACAAGGATGTAGATATGAGAATTACAACGTTAAGTTTGCTATTAAGTGCCCCTCTAGTCGCCAACGCAGCGCCATTCGATACCTGCCCTAGTCAAGCATACCTCTTTCAGTCGAAACCCGTTGAAGTTTGGGGTGTAAACCTAGTAACAGGTTCAACCACACTGTTAGAAGACGATACGGGTATGAATGCCAATATCAATGGTGTCGGTTTCGACTTTCAAGACAGATATATTTATGGCTATGACACCACCAACAAACGTTTAGTGCGTCTTGGTCAAGACTTCCAAGCAGAAGTTATCAATACCAGTGGCTTACCAACCGATCACACTTTCTATGTCGGCGACGTCTATGACCATGTTTACTACTTGTATCGTACAGGTAAGGGACTATTTACTGTTGACCTCTCTCCTTTAGACTCTGATCCGAATGCGACCGTCACGGTCAACAAAATCGCAGGCAGCCCTGCAACTGTAAAACTGACTGATTTTGCTTTCCATCCAAGTGATGGCTCTTTATATGGTATCGACAATAACTCGGGTGGCTTGTACAGCTTCAACCCAACTACAGGTGCAGAAACCTATATTGGTGATACCGGAGAAACAGGGACGTTTGGCGCAGGTTATTTTGATGTAAACGGCTACTATTACGTATCTCGAAATCAAGACGGTAAGATCTACCGTATCAACCTATCCCCAGATAACGCTGCAAACATCGCTGCAGGTGTCGTTCCTGCTGTAGAGTTCGTATCGAATGGCCCTTCTTCGAATCAAAATGATGGTGCTCGCTGTGCGAATGCGCCTGTCGTAGATGAAGATTCCAACATCGACTTCGGTGACGCTCCAGATACCTATCTAACGTTATTAGCAAGTAACGGTCCTCGACATGAACTAGATGGCGTGACTTGGTTAGGTACAGACGCGCCCGACGCCGATCTTGACGGCTACGTAACACCGCAATCGGATGAAAGCGTGGGTATTGATGATGAGTGGGCGAACGGTGGTATCGGTTTTGTAACCGCACTTGAAGCTGGTCTTGATTCAAAAGTGGTGATTGAGGCTTCAACAACCGGTTACCTTTCGGCTTGGATAGATTGGAACCAAGATGGCAGTTTCGATGGCGCCAACGAGCAAGTATTTACCGATTACCTGTTAGATGCGGGTGAAAACGATCTGTTCCTAAATGTCGATATCAACGCTCTGACCGGTACGACGTGGGCTCGCTTTAGATTCAGTCAACAAACCAACCTAAGTTACTTTGGCGGTTCAACCTCTGGTGAGGTGGTCGATATTCAAGTCGATGTTCTTAACGATGGTGCCGCTGCTCGTTACTTCCCAAGTGCTTCTGGTTACGCAACGCTCGCGTACGAAGATAACTGGCCTTATAAAGCTGACTACGACATGAACGATGCTGTTCTTATGTATCGTATTACTGAGATCCTTAAAGATGGAAAAGTCGTTAAATCCACCATCGACGGCCGCCTGGCTGCTGTCGGGGCATCGTACAGAAATGGTTTTGCTGTTCGACTTCCTAACCTCGACCCGAGCTTGGTGAGTAGTGGTAGCTCTTACATGAAACACAACGGCGTATTCACTGACCTTGACCTAGAAGATGGACGTAGCGAAGCAATCTTTGTTATCGCCAATGACCTGACAGAAAAAATCAGCACTGGCTGTACCTTCTACCGCACCAGTAATGGATGTAAAGAGGATGAGCAGTTCTCATTCCAAATTGGTATTACTTTAGCCGGTGACGGTGTGAGCACAGGCAGCTGGACCGATATGCCTTACGACCCGTTCATTTTCGCAACGCCTGGTTATTATCACGGTGAAAACCTACCTCTACATCCAGGACGCAGCTGGGAGGTTCACTTGCCAGACCAAGCTCCAACCGAAGCATTTGATACCACTAACCTCTTTGAAGCTGGTTTAGGCGTCGATGACAGTAATCCATCAACAGGTAAATACTTCAAAACAGTAGAAAACCACCCTTGGGCACTAATAGTGACTTCGGATGACGAATGGGAGTGGCCTTTAGAGTACGTCGATATTGTTACCGCTTACCCAGGGTTTAAAGAATACGCAGAATCCGGCGGTGAAACGAACCAAACATGGTACCAATCACCTGCAGACAACCAACGTTACGAACCATAAGGAGAGACGTTATGACTATTCACACTAAACAATATCGAGACAATCATTGCGTTGATTCAAGTCGCAATCTCTTTGAGGAAAAACGTATGTCTGTACAAAGCACTTGGAACATCAAGAAGTCACTAGCCGTTATTTTAGCTGCAGCGCCATTAGTATTAGCCGGCTGTGGAGGCGGCGGCGGTGGGGGCGGAAGTACATCTACGGCATCACCATCTACACCCTCGACACCTGCAACTCCGTCGAATCCGGTAACAGCAACGCCTTCGCCGTCTCCCGCGACAAGTGCGGTAGCAGCGCAGAGCTATACGATGAGTGATTTGGTGGTACCTGATGGATTTGACTACAACTCTGTTGAACAGTTTGATCTCAACATTGACATCAGCAGCATTTCGACAGACCGTTCTTTTGTGACCGTTTATAGCCGCTTTAGTACAAGAGATGACTCAACCTTGAAGCCGGATTACTCCAGCAAGGTCATTGCGGGCCCACTAGATAACGGTGTGTTCGCCTCCAACTTTGCAGCACCAGTAAACCATGACGCACTCTTGATAGAGATTTGGTTTTACGATGGTCAACCTCCATTACAACAAGTGGTTTCTAGCGGCGACTCTCAGATTGTCTGGCAGTAAATTGTTTAACAGCAGGTAACTTGTCGTTAGCGAGATCTCTGACGAAACAGAGTCAAAATGGATTGTTTGTAAGTAGAAAGTGAGCAGAAATGCTCACTTTTTTATTTTCGTCGAGGAGCAGTTAATTCAGCTTTCTTAGCGAGTAGCATTCACTTTACCACCAACCTCACTTATATTTTCAACATAACCTTCAAAGACTTACTCTCATGAAACAGTTAAAAATAGGTCTATTTATCTTAATGTGTGGCGTAGGCGTGTTAGTTGCCCTTGCCTATTTCCCGCTAACATCAGAGACGGGGCAACGTATTCAAGCCAAAGTAATTTCGAACACGCTGACTCAATCCTTAGATGGGCACAGGCGTTATCTGACGGTTCAGACAAAAGATAATGACGTATTTCGGCTCTCTATTGCTCCTACCACAGACTGCCCTATTGATTCTGTGGTCGCGCTTGATACATTAAACAATCAAATAACCGGACAAAGCAGTTATCAGTTCATCCACTGTCGAGCTGCACAGTAGCCATCGATGCAACAACGGTATTCGTAAAGCAACTGTATTCGCAAAAGCAACAGTAATCGCTCTACCACTGTATTCGCTAAAACAGTAAGAATCGCTAAAACAACAAGAATGGATATAACAATAATGAATCAGCCACTCATCTCACCACAACAACTTCAACAACGTTTGCTAGCAGAAGACAATATCATCATCCTCGACGCCAGCATCGAGTTTCAAATTCCAAGCGAGTCAGAAAAGATCAAAGGACAAATGATTCCTGGTGCTATTCGTTTTGACTACGACAAAGACTTTTGTAACAAGCACACTCTGCTTCCTCACATGTTTCCGAGCGAAAAACACTTCAACACTCGCACAAAAGAAATTGGCATCAATCAAGACAGTACGATTGTGGTTTACGATAACTCCGGAACCTTCGCTTCTCCTCGTGCGTGGTGGATGTTTATGGCAATGGGACACAACGACGTATTCATCTTAGATGGCGGTTTGCCAGCTTGGATCGAAGCCGGTTATGAGACCGAGACTGACTATCGCACCGAAGTAAAAGCGGGCAATTTTGAAGGCCACATTCAAGACAACTACTTTGTCAGTGCTCAGCAAATTGAAGGTTACTCAACTGACAAGAGCGCAAACATTGTAGATGCTCGTTCTCAAGCTCGCTTCGATTCAGAAGTTCCTGAACCACGTGAAGGCTTACGTAGTGGCCATATACCGAATTCGATTTGCCTACCGTTTGCTCAAGTACTCGATAACGGTAAGTTAAAGCCTCAAGAAGAGCTTATTGATATCTTTTCAACGTTAGAATTAACGCCTTCTCAACCTATGTTCTTTAGCTGTGGCTCTGGCGTAACAGCCTGCATCATATTATTAGCCGCTAAACTCGCTGACTATACTGGTGAAATGGGCGTTTACGATGGTTCATGGACGGAATGGGGTGCTAACGACAAACTACCTATCGCCGTGACTAAAAAGTAATTCAACTTCGCTTAGTGCCACTGTTAGAATATACTGCGCATGCATAAAGAGCTTACTGATAATGATGGCCTCTCGTCTCATGAAGTAAGCCTTTATGTCGCAGTTAACGCTATGTTCGTTTGAGACCAAGACTCGATTCACGCCGTTTGATTTATAGCCCACATTAAGTTGCTAACGATAATTTGTGATTAATCATAAACTAATCGTTATCGACGTTATGAATACTAATTTTTCACTCAAGAATCTCTGCTCATAGTCGTTACACTATTTAATCATTGATGCTTTCACCATTTGTGTTTGTATCTTTCGTTGCATGAATCACACTGACAACCCAATAGTTTGTCATTTGCAGTCTGTTAAAAGTAGTAACCAACAAAAGGCATCTCATGGCTCTATTTAAGAAAAATATCTGGTCGCTGTACGCGTTTATCGTACTACTGACCCTGATACTTTTCGCCGCGTTGGGAATAACAAACTGGAAAGCGAACAGAGACGACTTCATAGAGCAGCAACACATTCAGGTTGAGCTTTTTTCAAGCTCAGTCAACTCTTTGCTGACCAGTCAAGAAGCCTTGTTAGAAGTGGTTGGCCATCAACTGGCTCAACAGTCTGATTTCACACGTACTGCGTCTATCCAAATTAGGCCAATTTTAGACAAGCTACTTGAAACCCACCCTGCGATAGCAGCGTTTGGCTTGTTGAATACCGACGGTGATTACCTCTCGATCAGCTCAAATCTCGAACTTGCGAATCAAAGGAACTTGCTGCAATACGCGCCAACAAGAGACTCCTTTTTAGACGCCCTATCAAGCAGTAGCATGGTGCTTGGCCGTACCTATTTTCAAGAATCGTTGAATAGCTTGGTTATCCCGCTGAGAAAATCCATTTCAATCGATGGCAAAAAAACCGATGCAGTAATGACCGCAGGTCTACGACTAGACGCCACGATCGTATTTGAAAATAATGCTCATGCCGGAAGTTTCAATACACTAAGCCTTATCAGAAAAGACAGCTATCGCCAGTTTTATTCGAGTGATATCGAATCTGAGAGTGCGTATTCCTCTCCAGTAGGCAAAGAGGTCATACAACGTATTGCAAGTATCTTTACCGACCGCTTCGGAATTAGCGTGCAAGAAGCGATGAATGGGCAAGAAACCTACTCTTTTGTCGTCGACGATGAACAATACCACTCTTTAATGAGCGCGAAATACATCCCGAACTACAAATTGTGGGTGGTAGGACGTACCGACCTAACTCACGTCGATAGTATATTCATACAAGAGTTTAGCATTCTTTTCGTTGCCTTTATTTTTCTTCAGTTCGGTTTCTACTTTTTGGTTAAGTCGATTGCCAAGAATGAACAACGCACTCGTAGCCAACTCATTTATCAGGCGAACCATGACCCTTTAACCTCTCTGCCAAACCGTTTGTACATGCGTAGAAACATTGGCAAATGGATTGACGATGAGTCAGAGCCATTTTCGCTATTATTTATCGATATCGATAACTTTAAATGCGTTAATGACACCCACGGGCATGACTTTGGAGACAAGGTTCTCAAACAGATCGCTTTGCGTTTGATGAGGTTCCGATCTCGCCTCAGCCTATTGGTACGTGAATCCAGTGATGAGTTTTTGTTCTTAACGCCCTTGTCGAATGAAGCTGAAATTAAACGACTCGCCAAGCGCATTATTGAAGTGCTTTCTCAACCTTATGAAGTTGAAAGCGCTCAGTTTTTGTTAGGTTGCAGCATCGGCGTAGCGCGTTTCCCTGAACACGGAAAAGATCTAGATAGCCTATTACGTTCTGCCGATATTTCGATGTACAAAGCGAAACAGCAGCAAAACTCGTACAGTATTTTCACAACGGAAATGCAAGACGCGCACCTCTACAAAATGAAAGTAGAACAAAGGCTACGCATCGCTATTGAGAAACAAACACTGTTCATGGTTTTCCAACCGCTGGTTCGTGCAAATGAAAGTATTCATGGTGTAGAAGCACTCGTGCGCTGGATTGATGACGAATTGGGTTTTGTTCCGCCAGATGTCTTTATACCAATAGCTGAGAACACAGGCTTAATGCAAAAACTGGGGACTTTTATTATTGAATCCAGCATTATGCAGATCGCCCACTTGCACCGAACAACAGAACAAAAGATTGGGCTGTCGATCAACATATCAGTGCGTCAGTTTTCTCATCAATCCTTCTCTGAGCACTTGTTCGCGACACTAGAAAAGTATCAACTCTCTCCTAGCTGTTTAACGCTAGAAATTACGGAGAGCTTGTTCATTGAAGATGTGACTTTGGTGAAACCGACTTTTGAAGCCCTCAAAGAGAAGAATATAAAGATCTCTTTAGATGATTTCGGTACAGGCTATTCATCACTAAGCATGTTGAAAGCACTGCCTATCGATGAGCTTAAAATCGATAAGAGCTTTATTGAGAACATTGCTGTCGATCAGCAATCACTCACAATGGTGCAAAACATCATCGCAATCGGCAAGAACTTCGGCATGGTGGTATTAGCAGAAGGCGTAGAATCGAACGAGCACTTCGCTATTCTAAAAGCATGCGGATGTGACTTAATGCAAGGCTATTACTTCTCTCGCCCTATCCCTTACGATGAGCTGGCTACTCACCTAAACAAGCAGGTGACTGAGCACGTGGAATGTTCTGTTTAAGAACGTGAGTTAAATAGAGGAGCTAAATAAGGTAGGCGGATAAACACCTACCTTATTTTCTAGGTATTTTCTGTTCAGTTATTTATTCATTTCACTTTTTATTCATTTCACTATGCATAACATCGATCAACTGCCCGGAAGGATCTCCTGATAATTCCCAAGTAAAAATGCCGCCTAGGTCTGATTTCTTCGCCCATTCTGCCTTTGCTTTAATAGAACGCTGATCTTCAAAAGATATGAATACTTTTTTATCTGGGTTCCACAAATAAGGTGCTTGAGCTTGCTCATCATACTTATACTCATAACCTTGTTTACTACTGTAGTTATTCATAAGATCCCAAAACATGAAGTAACCGTTTTCACCAGTACCAAACTGCGCCCCTTGTTCAGAAACTAGGTCACCTTTAGGCAGCTCTCCAGCAAAGTCTTTTGTCCCTTGCCAACCTCGACCATAAAAAGCCGCCCCGATCACGAGCTTCTCGCTAGGAATACCTTGCTCTATCATCTGATTAATGAAGACATCAGCTCCCATTCCCCACCAACTACGCTCGGTGGCATGTAAGTTTGTTGTGTGACCTGTTTGAGTTCCCCAGCCTCCGAGGAAGTCATACGTCATCGCAAACATGTTCGTCAGATATGGGCTAGCTGCGTTCCAGTCAATTTGAGCTGCCTTAGCACCAACACCGACAGCCGTTGAAAGCTCGTAATCTCTTTGAGTCGTCTTTGATAGAGCGTCCAAATCACTTCTGATTGTTTTTACTAAAAGAGTAAAAGCTTCACGCTCTAGCGCTTTTTGCTCATCCGTTAGTTTCGTCTCTGGGTTCCAAGGCGAAGTGGTTAAGCCGCCGCCTCCTGGGTATTCCCAATCAAGATCAATACCATCAAAGAAGTCGTATTTTTGGATCAATTCAACAGCAGTTTTTGAAAAGTGCGCAATGGCTTGAGGATCTTTCGCCATCGCATGGAAAGGTTCAGACATTGTCCACCCTCCAAATGAGGGCAAAATTTTGATATTTTGATTGTCGGCCTTCAGTTGAGCTAACTGGGCAAAGTGACCTTTATAGGCGACATCAACACCCACGTCTCCGAAATCGACTTCTAACGCAGCTTCTTTATCCACAATAATCGCGGTATATGGTTGTTTGTCTGCACATTGCTGCTGAATTTGTTTTTGGACGGGCTCACCAGCACCGCTATGAGGACCACACATGCTCAAGAAGGCGTAAATAATATGTGAGAGCTTGTCTGCAGGTATGTCGTCAACGGTATAAGGGTTGTCTTTATTCAGATATTGCCAATCCGCAAAATACCCTGCGACGACTTTATCATCGGCATGTACTGTAGGTGTGAGCATACAAGCCGTGGCTATTGAGCTAAGCCCAAAGATAGAAATAGATTTAAAGATAGAAATAGATTTAAAGATAGAACTTGATTGGTCACTGTTGCTAGAAATAGCGTGTGTGATAAATGACAGTTTCATAATTATCTCCTTTAGTGTGGCTTAACATTAAAGAGTGATAATTCTTTCAACCGCTGAACAAATTCACTATTCGAGTCATGTCTAATAGTTATCCCCCTTATTGCACTGGTTTCATTAGGGGGAATTTCCATGATTACTCAAATAGTGAATTCAACGAAGCATAAATATCTTACTATTCACTGCCGTTTGGTTTATTCACGCTAAGTTGTTCGTCCAAGTTAAGTACCGTCAAAGCATTACTTACGCTGGTCGCTATCACATCGACCACACCGGTCCTTAGTGCGCCTAATAGAGCTAATGGCTTACTGTTCTCCGCTGCAATGGCAATGACTTCCGCAATTGGGCGGAACTCTTCCAAGGCCAAACCAATCACACGGTCACTCATTACTGTGTTTGCTGTTTTACCGTGAACATCGAAAAAGTCATAACCCGCAAAGTCACCGACGACACCTTGTAATAAACGAGATTGAACGACCTCACCTGCGGTAAACCAGCCTAAATCGACCATATAGCTGTTTTCACTCATATCACCGATACCGACTAAAGCGACATCGGCTTTTCGAGCGAGATCGAGGGTCTGCTTAACGGTGCTGTTTTCCATGAATGCGGTTTTTTGCGCTTTATTCTCGGCATAAGCAGGCGCGTACAAGGTTTCAGAGGATCCACCGTACTTTTTGGCTAGCTGCCTGCATATATGGTCGGCATTAAACATACCGCCTCTTGGGTGAATACCGCCGATACCACACACGAATTTACAGTCTCGTGGCGTAATTACGCCAGTGTGGTGAGCAACAGACGATACGTTTCGCCCTTGCCCTACTGTCACCACCATACCGTTTTTCAGTGTACTGGTAAGATAGTTCGACACTAAACCGGCTACTTGGAGTCGTTGCTTCTCTTCATTCGGTTGGTCTAGTGCCACAAGCGCACGCTTTACACCAAATCGTTCGATCAAACGTTGCTCGATCTTCGCACTAAAGACAGGGTGGTATTTCACGGTGATCTCAACAATGCCCTCATCTCGGGCTTGCTTGAGCATTCGACCAACCTTTGCACGGGAGATAGAGTACTTTTTAGATATCTCTTCTTGCGTGGCACCATCTTGATAATAAGCAACCGCTACTTCAGTGAGGAGATCAGTGTTTTCTTCGGAAACATCTTGGATATTCTTACTCATATACCACTCAACCAATATTTAACAATTATTTTACCTGCTTGAAGAACAAATGTTCGATGCTTAAGCAAGTGATACACAAGTTTACACCCCAAACATATGTAACAGCAAGGTACATTTGCTCATAGTCATAACCATGGTTTTGTTGTTGATTAATTCACCTCACTTTGCTCGTTAAACGTTTGCTTGCATAGCCCATGATTACTAGAGCGAAATATATTTGACTGAAGTCACCATACAGTACTATTTACCGTTGACTTTGGGGCTAGATCGGATAAATATGGCTACATCATTTACTCATCGAGCGATCAAATGTTCTGTGCAAATGTTCGTTCGGAGAAAAATTTAAATTAATGTAAGTTTGGCTCACTGGTACAACCATTGAGAACTTCATTAGTTAGCTTGCAAATGCCCACACCTCTCCCATTAATGAGGTGTTATGCGATACATAGGATGATCAAAATGAGCAATAAATTAGAGCAACTTCGTAAACTAACAACTGTTGTAGCTGACACTGGCGATATCGAAGCTATCAGTAAGTACACACCAGAAGACGCGACAACTAACCCATCTCTAATTCTTAAAGCTGCTCAAATTGCTGAGTATGCACCTCTAATCGATGCTTCTATCGAATACGCTAAAGCGCAAAGCGATGACAAAGCACAGCAAGTTCAAGACACTTGCGACATGCTTAACGTAAACATCGGTAAAGAAATCCTTAAAGTTGTACCTGGCCGTATTTCTACAGAAGTCGATGCTCGTCTTTCTTACGACATGGAAGGCAGCGTTGCTAAAGCTCGTCAACTTATCAAAATGTACAACGACGCTGGCATCACTAACGACCGTATCCTTATCAAACTGGCTTCTACTTGGGAAGGTATCCGTGCTGCTGAAATCCTAGAGAAAGAAGGCATCAACTGTAACCTAACGCTTCTATTCTCTTTCGCTCAAGCTCGTGCTTGTGCTGAAGCTGGCGTATTCCTAATCTCTCCTTTCGTTGGTCGCATCATGGACTGGTACAAAGCGAAAGAAGGTCGTGATTTCGAAGCTTCAGAAGATCCAGGCGTAATCTCTGTTTCAGATATCTACAACTACTACAAAGACCACGGCTACAAAACTGTTGTTATGGGCGCAAGCTTCCGTAACATCGGCGAGATCCTTGAGCTTGCTGGTTGTGACCGTCTAACTATCGCTCCTCAACTTCTAGCAGACCTAGAAGCAGCAGAAGGCGAAGTAGTAGAGAAGCTTATCGACTCTAACGGTACTAAAGAGCGTCCAGCAGCGATGACTCACGCTGAGTTCCTATGGGACCACAACCAAGATGCAATGGCTGTTGAGAAACTGGCTGAAGGCATCCGCAACTTCGCCGTTGACCAAGGCAAACTAGAAGACATGATCGCAGCTAAGCTGTAATCACTCTTACCAAATTCAAATAGGGGAACGTTCAGTTCCCCTACTTTTATCAATTTTGTTTTTCTTAATTTTTATTCGGAAGTTCTTATGAATCGCAAACATCTAGCTAACGCTATTCGTGCTCTAAGCATGGACGGCGTACAACAAGCAAACTCTGGTCACCCAGGCGCACCTATGGGTATGGCTGACATCGCTGAAGTACTTTGGCGTTCTCACTTAAACCACAACCCAGCAAACCCAGAGTGGGCTGACCGCGACCGTTTTATCCTGTCTAACGGCCACGGCTCAATGCTGATTTACTCTCTGCTGCACCTAGCAGGTTACGAGCTTTCAATTGAAGATCTTAAGAACTTCCGTCAACTGCACTCTAAGACTCCAGGTCACCCAGAGTACGGCTACGCACCAGGCATCGAAACAACGACTGGTCCTCTAGGTCAAGGCATTACTAACGCTGTTGGTATGGCTATGGCTGAGAAAGCGCTAGCTGCTCAGTTCAACAAAGAAGGCCACGACATCGTAGACCACTACACTTATGCATTCATGGGTGATGGCTGTCTGATGGAAGGTATTTCTCACGAAGCATGTTCTCTAGCAGGTACGCTTGGTCTTGGTAAGCTGGTTGCTTTCTGGGATGACAACGGTATCTCTATCGATGGCGAAGTTGAAGGTTGGTTCTCTGACGATACACCTAAGCGTTTCGAAGCTTACGGCTGGCACGTAATCCCAGCGGTAGATGGTCACGATTCTGACGCTATCAACGCAGCGATTGAAGCGGCTAAAGCAGACCCTCGCCCTACTCTAATCTGTACTAAAACAGTGATTGGCTTTGGTTCTCCAAACAAAGCAGGTACGCACGACTGTCACGGTGCTCCACTAGGCGCTGAAGAAATTGCAGCAACACGTAAAGAATTAGGTTGGGAGCACGGTCCTTTTGAAATTCCGTCGGAAGTTTACTCAGAGTGGGATGCGAAAGAAGCAGGCGCAGCTAAGGAAGCAGCGTGGAACGAGAAACTTGCAGCTTATGAAGCAGCATACCCTGAGCTGGCAGCTGAATTCAAACGCCGCGTAAACGGTGACCTACCAGCTGAGTGGGAAGAGAAAGCAAACGCAATCATCGCTGATCTTCAAGCTAACCCAGCAAACATCGCATCACGTAAAGCATCTCAAAATGCTCTAGAAGCGTTCGGTGCTATGCTACCAGAATTCATGGGCGGCTCTGCTGACCTTGCGCCTTCTAACCTAACTATGTGGTCTGGTTCTAAGTCTCTTGAAGCGAACGACTTCTCTGGTAACTACATCCATTACGGTGTACGTGAATTCGGTATGACGGCTATCATGAACGGTATCGCTCTACACGGTGGTTTCGTACCATACGGCGCAACGTTCCTAATGTTCATGGAATACGCGCGTAACGCTATGCGTATGGCTGCTCTGATGAAAACTCAGAACATCCAAGTTTACACGCATGACTCTATCGGTCTTGGCGAAGATGGTCCAACTCACCAACCAGTTGAGCAAATCGCTTCTCTACGTCTAACTCCAAACATGAGCACATGGCGCCCATGTGACCAAGTTGAGTCTGCTGTTGCTTGGAAACTAGCAATCGAGCGTAAAGATGGTCCTTCTGCACTTATCTTCTCTCGTCAAAACCTTGCACAACAAGATCGTGACGCTGAGCAAGTAGCAAACATCGCTAAGGGTGGTTACATCCTGAAAGATTGTGAAGGCAAGCCAGAGCTTATCCTTATCGCAACGGGTTCTGAAGTTGAGCTAGCGGTTAACGCTGCTGCTGAGCTAACGGCTGAAGGTAAGAAAGTACGCGTAGTTTCTATGCCTGCTACTGATGCGTTCGACAAACAAGACGCGCAGTACCGTGAGTCTGTACTTCCATCTGACGTAACGGCACGTATCGCTGTAGAAGCTGGCATCGCTGACTTCTGGTACAAGTACGTTGGTTTCGGTGGCAAGATCATCGGTATGACAACGTTCGGCGAGTCTGCACCTGCAGGTGAGCTATTCAAGATGTTCGGTTTCACTACTGAAAACGTAGTAAACACAGCGAAAGAGCTTCTAGCTTAATCTTGAATACATTGTCTCGCCCTTCAATGGGTTGATGCATACAGAAAGCCCCGCATGAAAATACGGGGCTTTTTTTGTCTTTTCTCTCATTCGGATTAAATCTAACGGCTATTTTTCTTCGAAACGCTTTGCCAGTTGGTAGAACTCATTGACTTGTTCTTTTAGCTCTGTGGAGTGGTCTTTCACAGAATGCGTTGCCACTAAGTTTTGTTCTGCGGTCGAGGCGATAGACTGCATATGCAGATTGACCTCACTCGACAGCTCACGTTGCTTATGAGCAGAACTTTCAACAGACTGCATGAGTTCATTCATGGATTGCATTAGGTTTTCGACTTCCGACAAGCGCTCTGCACTTACCTTAGCAACATCACCACACGCGTCCGTTTGCTCTCGGTTCGCCAGAATATCTTTCTGCCACCCTTCAATCGTCGTTAGCATTGTATCGATGCTCTCTTTGATCTGAACCGTAGCCTTTGAGGTTCGACCCGACAACGCACGCACTTCATCTGCAACAACAGCAAAGCCTCGTCCTTGCTCGCCCGCTCTCGCCGCTTCAATCGCAGCGTTCAGGGCCAACAAGTTGGTTTGTTCGGCGATTCCACCAATCTCTTCCATTATCTTACTTACGCTCTGCGCTTGGTCGCTCAGTTGGTAAGTCGTTTGAGTCGCCTTTTCGGCCTGAGAAGCTAGGCTCTCTAAGTTTTGATGAGTTTGATTAATGCTTTCTTTAGCGCCAGCACAGGTTTGCAAAGTCACATCAACAATCTGGTGCGCTTCTTCTGTGCGAGAAGAGACCTCATTGGCGGTGACTTCAACCTCTTCAGTCGCCTCTCGTACTTGAAGAATGTCTTTTGTTTGTTGATCTAAGGCTTCTGATACTTCAAATGACGTCGCATTTAGGTTGTCAGCCAAATCTTGTAACGGCTTGGCTGAGTCTGTCATGCGACCTAATACGGTGTGGATTCTTGCAGACAATAGTTTTAAGTGAAAATCGGCAATAGAGAACTGACTATTACCTGAATAAACAAGACGACTAACACTATCGAATTTAGATTGCAGCTTTTTCAACTGCAGTGGAGTATCAATCAGCTCTTGTCGGAAAAGCAGTGCTAATGCTGAAACAGGAAGTAGGCTCAACAACCATTGTGATACTTGCCCTACTTCGACTAGGTTTGAAACCAGAGGTGCAGCCAAAGAGCCTAACAAAACTGCGTAACGAACACTGTCACTGATCTTTAATGACCATTGGCGACCCGACTTTTCAGCCTTCAAGAGGCCTTGGTAAGCCTTATCTGCAACTTGTATCCATTCATTCTTTGGCTTAACACGAACAGATTGGTAGCCACTCACCTTACCATTGTCGTAAATTGGAGTTACATAAGCATCGACCCAGTAAAACCCACCAGATTTGGTTTTGTTTTTTACGATGCCACGCCAAGCTTTACCTTGCTTTAGGTTAACCCACATATCAGCAAAAGCGGCTTTCGGCATATCGTTATGCCTTACGATATTGTGGTGTTGCCCTAGCAATTCTTGTTGGCTGTATTCCGCTATGCGACAAAAAGCATCATTACTGTACGTAATCACGCCTTTTAAATCAGTGGTAGAGACAAGTTGTTCGTTTTCGCTGAGAAGCGTTTCACGAGATTGAGTAGATGAGCTGACAGTCATTATATTAACTTAGGTTAATTATTATTTTAGGCGAGGAATATATACAATTATTAAAGTTATGACAAAATGTGAACGTCACATTTTGTGTAAATGCCTGCTATTTATACAAATATTAGCTAAGTACCTCACAAAGCTAATAACTTCACTATCTTCTCATGCCAACAGTCACGACTCATCTAAGTTTACGGCAGTGGTAAATTTCACGGTTCTCATTGAGACAGAGGTATGGAATTTACGAATATTCAGATCTTTGCGTAGTACTCGCTCCACAAAGTCTTCGTAGGCTTGAATGTCTTTGACCGTCACAATCAGCATGAAATCAAAGCTGCCTGATATCTGATAGCACTGCGTGACCTCTTCTGCCTTTGAAATAGAATGGCGAAAGATTTGGTAAATATCCCCTCGATCACGCTCCATTTCCACGGACACAACCAAAGTCATCTTACTGCCGGTCAGTTCTGGATTATTGATGGACACACCACCGACAATCACGCCCTCTTCTCTCAGCCGTTTCACTCGCTTTAAGCAAGCAGGCGGTGACAACCCGACCAGCTCTGCTATTGTTAAATTTCACGTCATTGAAACACTGAAAGTTACTCTCAATACCCTAATTATTGATATTTTGAGTAAAAATAATTTGAGCATGGGTATTTACTAATGACTCAGTTATTACATGCGTATTTTAAAACACCGATAATAAAAAATCATCTTATTAGTTAGAACCCAACGCCTTGTATAAAGCGCCCTCCAGAATAATAACCACGACCTAATCAATGTTATTAAACATCCAAACTATCAACTATTCATTCAACAAAACCCATTAAATAACTGACAATAGAATAAATAACACTCCTTATTTTATATTAACTCTAAATGTTGAAACCGGAACGAATAATTAATTGTAATAATTATCCATTTGATTGGTAAATTTTATAAATA
>NZ_JBFRTU010000101.1:0-22449 GCF_041474275.1 Vibrio sp. 10N.222.52.B7
CTTATTTTTTGAAGAGAATAATGAGAAGCGCGTCACTTTTGGGATTAAAGTCACCTTATGTGCATTGTTGATGATATGACCAAAGGCGTTTTCTATATGTTTCAGTTTTGGATATGCACCTAATTCGCAGTAAACAAAAAGAGCTCCCGTTTTATCTTGAATAAGATAAAGGTCAGGAGCTCTTCTACTAATAGTGCTTATCGATTATTTAACTGAGGTCACTCGACTTACTTTCTCACCACTTTCTGAAATAGAGCGGATGTAAGTCTCACCAGAAACTGATGGACGTTGTTGCTCATCGTATGTTAGCCAGTTTTCGCCATCAGCAGAGTATTGCAGCTCTACACCTGGGAATTGAACGTTCATCGCTAGCTTACCGTCAACAACCTTCGCACCTGGAACTGGTAGTCGGTAATCAATACCCGCTTTTTCTAGCTTAGCTAGCTCACGTTGACCAAGAATATTCGCGAAGCGATTAAAGTCGCTGTTCAACGCTTGCTTATTCACTAAGTTAGTTTCTTGAGAGTATTCAACACCAACCTTGTAGTCGTTTTCCCAATCTGCTCGGTGCCATGCGCGCTCTGCTGCTGCCAATACGCGAGGGAACACCATGTATTCATATTGCTCGTCAGTACGTACTGTTTCTGACCAAAGTTGAGCTGACAGACCGTAGAAAGGTTTCGCTTCAACCTCACCTTTACCAGTAAAACCATTGCCATCACGGTCTAATGATGTTTCTGCGTTTTGTGGCATGTTTTCTGGTGCGAAGCCAAACATCTTACGAGTATCGGTTGCACGTGTTGCCCAGTAGTAACCACGCTCAGCTGCATCAACTTCGTATGGCATATCCATGTATACGTAGTCTGGGTTAGAGACAATCACGTCATACCCTTTTGCTGACCAATCGTATACTGATGAAGTTCCGCCCCAGTAAAGAACGTCCCAGAAGTTCACGCGTGTACTTTCGGTCGCAAATGCTTCCTCGCCTTCGCTGTATTTCAGACCATCTTGCCATGCTTGGAAGTGGGGAATACCCTTCTCAGCAACAATCTTAGAAACCTGTTCTGCGAAGTGGCTTGGTAGATGACCGAAATCGCTTACAGTACCATCAGCGATCAATGACTGACATTGTGGTGATTGTTGGAACGGCTTATCTTGCTTAGACAAATCGATGTTGCCTTTCCAAGCCACTTTATCTTCTGCATTAATATCTTGTAAGCCTGCGCCTAACTTGATGTTTTTCGCTTCATCGCCGCCGAAGTGCCAAGTCGTTAGCGGTACGCCCGCTTCTTGGTGCATTGCCGCCACTTCAGAGATTACTTTATCGACGAAGTGAGTTGATGACTCCATACATGGGTTAATGAAGCTTTGCTTATCGTAGAACTGAACCGTGGTTACATTCGATGTATCTTGCGGATCCATCAAGCGGTATTCGTTCGCTTCTGCTTCTTTGCCTTCCGCCATGAGACGAGTGTAACGCGCTTCCATTGATACCACAGCTGAACGAGCGTGTGCTGGCATATCAATTTCAGGGATAACTTCGATGCTGCGCGCTTTAGCGTAGCTTAGGATCTCGACGTAATCCGCTTTACTAAAGAAACCAGAGCCAAAGTTGTCTGTTGTTGGACCAGAACCTAGCTGAGGCAGTAAGCAGCTTTGTTCATCCAAATCAAAACAACGATTAGACCCTACATCCGTTAGCTCTGGTAAACCTGGAATTTCTAAACGCCAACCTTCATCATCCGTTAGGTGAAGGTGCAGTTTATTCATCTTGTATGCCGCCATTTGATCTAGCGTTGCTAGGATGGCATCTTTTGAGTGGAAGTTTCGAGCAACGTCCACCATCACACCACGATAATCAAAGCGCGGCGCATCTTTAATTGACAGTTGTGGTAATGATTCAGCGTTCTGACTATCTATTAGGCCAAAAATAGACTGAACTGCGTAGAAAGCACCCGTTTTATCAAACGCTTTAATTGCAATCCCCTCTTCCGAGATGCTTAGTTCATAAGCGCCAGATTTCGCTAAATCACCCGTAAACTGAGTAGGAACAACAGCGACACTCACAGGTAGGTCGCCACTCACATCTACGTTTACCACATCTGCACGTTCTTCAATTACTGCGAATTGCTCAGCGTCGAATGCGTCTTTAGGTAGGGCAATACCACCAGCAATGCTAACTGAACCTTCACCGGCTTCTACCGACATTGGCGTTGGTAGTAAAGTAGTTGATACGTCTTGCGTTGCTAGATCAGCATTCTTTTCAAAACGCGTCACCGCTGTCGCCATTACGTTATTATCATCAGGCGTACGCTTAAGGTTATTACCCTCTAGACCAGTTACGAACGATGCAACATCTTCTGTATTCAATGATGCAATCATCTTAGGTTCTGCGTTTGGCGCCGTCACGAATGCACCTGGCATAAAGTCAGTTTCAAACAGTTGCCAGTATTCACTCGTTAACGGAAGAACCACTTCTTCACCAGCCGCAAAGCCGTCAAATTTTTCAGTAGGTTCTAGCTTGTGAAGGTCACCAGTAACGCGAGTGATCTTAAATTGCTCATTATCAACATCTAAAATAAGACGAATACTGTGGAAGTAGATGCTCCAATCTTTAGAGTCAATCGCTTCACCGTCATTGGTTAGCGTCATGTTCACTTTATTACATGACGCCCATTCAGCACCTAGGTCCTGACAAGCCAAGCCTTCATTCGCACCATGATTAGTTAGAATTTCGTACTGAACATCAAGATTATCAGCCAGTGCATTCACTACTTTTTGTTCTGGTGCTTGCGTTACTGCACAACCTGTTAGGCCAGCCAATACCGCTACAGATAGTAAGTTTCTCTTCAACATCGTATTCACCCATAAATTAAAAATTGAGTAAGAAGCAAAATGGAGCGCTTCGAAAGTTAGATAAACTATATGGGCTTATTTTTTACCGTGAATTAAATCGAGCTAATAAAGTGATCGGCTTCAAATCTCAAAAATATTGATAAATTTAATTTAAATAAAATCATCAAGTTACAAGCAACGGCACTTCCGTCATTTTAATTTTGACGTAAAATTTGAGAAATGAATCACAATCTTTTTTACCGATTTCATAAAATCGTGTCATTGGTAGTCAGAAAGGATTTAGAGTTTCAGCGTATTGTTATACTTTTCGTACAAACAACGTGACATTGTTCTCAAAAAAAACCGTTAAAAAACATCGTCAAAATCGATTTTAACGAGTTTAATACTTCCTTAAGGAGCTCCCTTTGCGTCCACTCTGGTACATGGTTTTATTCGTTCTCGCTTTTTCAGCTAGGCAAGCGGTCGCCGAGCCCCTTTATTGGCAAGCACAAAAGGATGATCTGACACTCACTATCTTAGGTTCAGTGCACGTTGGAGACGAGAGTATGTACCCCCTTCCTTCGGCGATCACCGACGCGCTAAAAAACAGTGATGGCTTAATTATCGAAACGGATATCAGAAAGTCTGATGGTGTTGTATATCCCCGCAACAAACTCACGACTGCCGATGTACTCAATACAGAACAGCTGCAATTATTAACCGACATATCAAAATCATTGGGCATGCCGACGCAACAACTGCTTCGCTCACCGCCTTGGGCAACTTCTCTCTCCATACAAATGCAGCAGTTAAAAAACCTTGGTTATGGCTCCGCCAGCGGCGTTGATGCGACGCTAGCGAACAAAGCGACTACCCAAGATGTTCCGGTTATCAGTTTGGAGCCTCTGCAATTCCAAATAGACCTTATGACAAAACAAAAGGACGACGGTAAAGAGTGGTTAGTCAGTAGCCTTGAAGAATTTGACCAAACTGATCGCGTGGTTCATTGCCTGATTGAAAGCTGGAAAGCGGGTGATTTAGCGAAGCTGGAAGCCTTCTCAGAACTGTCAGAGATGTCGCCTGAACTTGAGAAAGCATTCTTAACCGATCGCAACATAGACTGGGCAAACAAACTATCCTCCAATGATTGGAAGCTTAAGACTAAAGGGAACTACATGATAGTAGTTGGTACCTTGCACCTAATTGGAGAAGGTAACCTTATACAGTTATTAGAAAAGAAAGGCTTCAGTGTCATTCAGCAATCACAAAGCCAATCAGCCCAATGTCAATTTGAGACTAGCTAAAAAAGCTAACGATGCTCAACCTCATTTTGTTTTCGTTATAAAAGCATTTCCTTAATAACAGAATCTTTACATTTAATAGCACCATTGCAGTGCTATTATCTTTCGCTCTTTTTACCTATGGCGTTGTTCTAATGAAACCAGTACTTTTTGCTTTCCCTTTAGCCCTCAATAGCCTCAGCCAAAGAAACATGCACCATCGAACAGTTTCAGGCGATAGACATACAACCGGATACCAAAGGCGGTGTATTAGATAAAGAAAGCGGACAGTTTTTGATTACAGAGAAACCACCGATGCGCTGCGCCAATATTACGTTCACAACATCTACAACACGAAACCGTATCGCAAGCCAAATGAACAACAATTTTGAAGCAAACTTTTACGACAACCAAACGGGAAGCTCTCACTCGGTGACGTTTGATGAAGATGAAATAAAGGCAGGTTACATTCGAATAGGCCCGAATAAGCCAGCGGAAGCGTATGTTTGTTTTGTTACCTCGGAAACACCGATAAAAGATATTACGTGTGATGTGAATTGATCATTGAGTTGCTTGAAGAAAAAAACAGGGCTAAGGGAAAGGTCCGTTTTCCGCATAGCCCTATTTTGCTGCTTACTCGGTAGCTTAAAGTATGTCTGTACTCGCTTCGGAATAACGTGCGATAATCGGATTTTCTAATGCATTCGGATCGCCCGGCGACCACATTCCACGCTTCATTCCTTTCACAATCAAATGAATCACCGCGGCATCAATAGCAGACATCACAGCAATATTGACCGGTTCATTTTGGCTATAGCCCATTTCAACTTCCAACAGTTCTTTGTAATCAACAAATCGAAATGCGCCGAACCCAATCTCGTGTGAAGAGATAGTTTTAGTGGTAGTGACACTCAATAGAACTTGCCCGGTTCTAACGTCAACCGCTCTTAAATTCACAGTGACTTGATCCGTTCTATATTGTCCAGAACCACCGATCCCAAGATACTTAGCACCCGCACCGCCTGTCACGATATTCGAGTCATAAGCCACAATCCCGCCTTCGATGACGATGTTAGCGGAACTCAAAGACGACAAGTCTGCCCCATGATTATTTACGACCTTATCTTTTTTCTGAGCCGCTCGAATGATCTTACGTTCAGTCAATAAGTTTTGGAGCCCTTCACGCTCCAGAGGTACAAACCACTGAGAGTCGATAAGTGCTGTCGTCAATAAAGATGTCCCACCCTGTGGCACTGCTGTGGAAAAGTTACTGTTTGGCTGAGGCTTGTATTGGCCTGTTTGATCTCTAAAGTCATAAACTGAGACCAATATTTTGCCGCGAGGCTGAGGTAATGAGATGAGATCGGTATAAGTCGATCCTCTCGGCATCAGTTTTGGCGTTTCAGAAGTCTCTGGAATTTGCATAGAGTAAGTGCACCCTCCCAACACAAAGGTCAAGAAGACGATAATGATCGATTTCATAACACAATCCTTGTGATTAGAGGTCTGGGTTTAGTCCCGAAACACTGATTTCTGTTGATTCCCCTGTCGCTTTATCGACGATTTGAACGAGTAAGGTCCCGGAGTCGTCAACAATATTGAGGAAAAAGTCATCTGTTTCTAACTGCCCTGTATTTCCATTACCCACGTCAGCAAGCAATTGGCTAATTAAACGGGACTCTAAACTCGAAGCTAGGCGATCTAACGCAGACTCTTGTTCATCAAAAATATCCCTAGCATTAGGGTCTTCAAAATCATTGATGGCATTAGCGTGATTAAAAAGGTGAGAGCTGTTTAAAGCATTTCCGCCAAAACTTGGGTTTACGGGCGTGTAAACTAACTCGCTCGAGTAAACCGAAGGCGAAACTATCAGCGCAATGAGCGCGGCCTTTCTGAAAAATATCGACATCCTTGGCTCCTTAAAATTCATCATGGTCTAGATCGTAAGTGTCCTGAAAGAGTCTCTCTGCTTGCCATCTGATAATGTAATTCCCTACAACTCGAGTGGCATCGGCAGCTCGTTCTTTCGCTTGTCTACGACCAGGGGACAACGCCGTACGGAAGATCGGTTTTCTAGAGTGTTGAACCTCTATGATGCTTCCTGATAACGCCGTTGGCCTTTCTTTTACCGTCAAATTTTCCTTAAGGTCGGGATAACTATCATTGAGCGATTGCGAGAAGAAAAAATAGAAATCCTCTCCCAACCGCGTAATGGTTCTGTCCACAATGATTCCATCGACTTCACTGAAGTCATTGAATTTTTCCTTAAGATTATTTGTCGAGTCCTCAAGTTTTTGTCCATTTTCTAAAGGAGCAGCATTTTCAAGACCATGACTCTTTTCTTCTGCATGAAGAGCAAAGGAAAGCAGAGTTATTGTAAGCAGCTTGATTTTCATATGTGCTCCCATTCAAAGTCTATTTACAAAATGAGAATGTGATTCGTTGAAACTGAATAAAGCGTAATTCATGCTTACAGTGGCATATATAAACTTTCGAATTAATTACTGAAGGGAATTGATTAACTAAGGTTGGTAGGATTCGGTCAAATACTAATTAAATTTCATATGAACAACTAAATATTTTCAACTTTAAGTTTATAGCTATTCGTAAATTCAAGGCCTAGGATTTCGATAAGACAAAGGTTCACTCATTCCCTACGCAGTTTATTTTCGTAGGGATCATAATCACGAACACTTTAAGGTAAAGATGATGGTAATTGGGAAAGCATCACTTATCAGCTTAACTTGTTTATATTTTTTATCAGGAGGTTTTAATAATGCTATCGCGTCAGATATAGAAGGGGATTTTTTACATAATGTTAATCAAGATATAGTCAATGATTATAATTATTTAGAAAGCTTCTCTTCTGGAGATTTAGATAATTATTCAGAATTAAATATATCTAATGCTACTGATTCAATAGCAATAATAAAGCAACGCAGTCCTGGTATTACCGCGAACAACAGAGCGAAGATAACGCAAAGCGGAAGTTCTAACTCCGCATACATTGGTCAAACAGGGCGCAATAATACCGCCTTAATAGACCAGAATGGTTCAAATAACGATGCCGCAATTGGGCAACTCGGAGTAAATTCCGAAGCGCTTATTTCCCAAGACGGGAATAACAATTTAGCAGTTATCGGACAAGCTAACTTCTCAAGACAGAGTAGTCAGCTGAGCATTGACCAAAAAGGCAATGGCAATACTGCTTACTTGGTTGGATCTGGAAGAAGTAATTTAGGAATTTCTCAAGACGGCAATGACTTTGCTTTAGTGAAAGCATCTAGCTCGATGAGAATCTACATCAATCAAGCAAATTAGCGCGCAGTATGGAAGCTTGATTCAAGTTGCTTCTCTGTGAAGCAGCAACAACGTCGACATGGAAATGTATAAGGATACAACTTATGAAACTTACACAAATTGGAATTATAGTCGGTGCCATCATTGGTTTTAATGCAGCTCAAGCAGATCCACTTCCTGCACCCTATCCTGCACCAGAGCCAGCAATAGGTGTGAAAGAGGGCACAACTGATCTTGGTATTAAAGGGAAAGTAGCAGCAATAGAGCCGTTAGCTATGGACAATACTGCAGTGTGGCAAATGGGTAGCGGTGACATGGCTAATGTAACTATTAACCAAAACACATCAGGTGTAACAGATGGTCACGTAGCACTCGTTGATACCCACGCGAGTTATAAATCGGACGTAGTTGTTGAACAAAGTGGTAATCTCAATGAAGCTCACGTGAAATTACGTTACAAAAGAAACAACGCACTCATAGATCAAGATGGTTTACGTAACCAAGCCAGAGTTAAAGTACAAGGTGCCGGTCGAAATAATGACCTACGAGTTACTCAGATGGGTGATGACAACATTTCGGTAGTGAAAGCGAAAGGTGGTGCTGACCGAAACGAAGCTGACGTGTACATCAACGGTAACTCTAATACCACTTACACTGAGTTTAGTAACGGCAGTGTTGATAGAAACGATGTTGCTATCGACATCTGGGGTGACGGAAACTACGTAGAAACTATCGTCAATACAGATGTTGGTGGTGGTGATAGAAATGATGTTGATATCGATCTAATGAACAGTAACGATAACCGAGTATTCACTCTTCAAACAGGTTCTCATTCAAACGCAACAGTTAGTTTAACTAACAGTAACATGAACCAATTTATGATAGAGCAAACATCATATGATAACGCTGCTGTATTAGGTAATGGCGCAAACGGAAACGTTGGTCTTATCTACCAAAACTAATATGAATTTTTATACATTTACTAAAACGGCGCTGGTCGCCGTTTTATTTATTTCTTTCCATTTTAATGGATTTTCTTCTGATTTAAATTCAGTACAGTGCCTGATAAAAAATAAAAGTCTTATTCTGACCATAAATAACAGTGTGGCATCTTCATTAACGTTGAGTACGAACACCAACTCTAATTTCAACCAGAATACGAATAGTGGTATTACAACGTTGATTATTAATATAAATCAGTTTCCTGCCACTATAAAACTTCACCCAAACAAGGGGATCTGGAAAATTCATAAAGACTGTACAATCAATAAAATAAAACCATAAATCTCGGTAATTCCCTCTTTCTACTTAAGTATTATTTTACCTTCGACAATACTATTAAATTAATTTCATAAATTTGATGAATAATTAGCTTTAAAAATTAGCAAAATAACAATACGTGCTTTAAACTAAAACACCTAAAGTTCAAGTAATGAGTTAAGAAAAGGAGTTCCACATGGCTAAGCTGGAGGCTCATAACGCCATTTTACTTGCGGAGAACAATTTACAATCGATACTACTAAAAGAGTCTATAGAACAGAAAGTTAACCTGAACATAAAACTCATATCACCGGAAAGGCTCAGTGCTAAATCCCTAAAAAACGATGACTTAGTTCTGATTATTATTGATTTCCCGACAATGAGTAAGCAATACATTGAGAAATACCAGGAGCTCAGAGATGACGTAGCAAGTGATGTCCATGAAGTGCTACTCAATACACCAGGCGATTTCCCGCACTCTGAAATGCTTAAATGGCAGTATCTTGTCGGCATTTTTTATACGTCGGACACGCTTGAAAAGCTCGTGGCCGGCTTTAACTGCATTTTGCAAGGCGAGATGTGGATGAGTAGAAAGCTCATTTACCAATACATTAGCTTCTACAGAGAAAGGCAGTGCGCGAAAACCAGCCCTTATTACCTCAAGCTCACCAAACGCGAACAGCAGATCATCAAACTACTCGGTGATGGCGCGTCTAACACGCAAATTGCGGATACACTTTATGTCAGTGAGAATACCGTTAAGGCGCACCTTCATAATACGTTTAAAAAGATTAAGGTGAAGAATCGCCTACAAGCTTTGATCTGGGTGAAGAACAATATTGCAACCAATGAGTTCGTCCAGTAGCCAAGATTTGGTGCTATCACGATAAGAAAACGATAACATTTCGAATATGGAAAGACATGCTAAAGCGGTATTCGATGAAACTAGCATTTCAGCCTTGCTCCCTTGTAAAAACTACAAATACGAAAAAGGCTTCTCATTGCTGAGAAGCCTTTTTCTTATGTAATCGGCCAATAGCTTATTTTGAACATCAGGCGAACCCTACCTAGGTTCTAATCTCATTTCTCATGTCCTGAAACGACGAAAGCCTGCTTAAGGAGCAGGCTTTCTAAATGTGGTCGGTGAGAGGGATTCGATTGGACTGGCATTCCAGCCCCATCCTCATGTTCTAAACCAGATTAAAATGCAAAAAAGCCGTAGCATTTCTGCTACGGCTTTTTCTAATGTGGTCGGTGAAGAGGGATTCGAACCCCCGACCCTCTGGTCCCAAACCAGATGCGCTACCAAGCTGCGCTATTCACCGAGATATCTAACTGGCTCATTGCCTGTCGATGGAGCGTATAATACGGGTTCTGAATTTATCCGCAAGGGCTTTTTCTCATATTTATTGCGATTTTGAATCGTTCGAACAAAAGACATACAACAACGAGCATGATGTGACGAAAAACACACAGTTACCAACAAGTATTTAACTTATGAAACAGGATTGATCCAGATCAGTGAATTGATAATGCTTGTTAATACACTAAGCCATGCCATATAACTTTGAGGTATACACATGGACTTTTGGCTAGATCTCCTATTTGGTAATGCGGTGGGACTATCTTCAATGATAGTAATCTTCGGGGCTCTGGGTCTCATGATGTTTTATGGAGGCTTCTTCATATACAAAGTTATGACTGAAAAATCTCCTCACTAGAATCGCTCAGCCTAAATCATTTACTTTTAAGCATTGTTTTACTTTATAAGTATTACTTTATTTTATAACTAAATGTCAAAACGCTTTGCACCGGAGCAGACTTATTGTCTTCTCCGGTTTTTTCATTTTTAAACCTAACCTCAACTTAGGTATACTTACCCTATCCTTCTCCAACTTGAGATACACACTATGTCTCATGATGATGACTTAGATCTATTCCAAGAAATGATGGGCGATGTTAAACGTATCGACCATGACACCGCTGAACACCAGAAAGTACACCGAGTCACCGAATCTCACCTTGCTAAGCGTGAAGCCGCTATGTGGCTGTCTGACGACGAGAAAGACTACTTATCATTAGACTATTCGCCAATGATCAAGCCAGACGATGTTGTTGCTTATAAAAAAGACGGTGTACAAGAAGGCGTATACAAAAAGCTGCGCCTAGGAAAATACCCTATTCAAGCCAAGCTCGACCTTCATAGGAAAACACTGAAAGACGCACGTAACGAAGTGCTTTCATTTTTGCGTCAGTGTTTAAGAATGGATGTTCGTACCGTCATCATTGTTCATGGTAAGGGTGAGCGTTCGAATCCACCTGCAATGATGAAAAGCTACGTGGCAAATTGGCTAACACAAATCAACGACGTTCAATGTGTTCATTCTGCTCAGCAATTTCATGGTGGTACGGGCGCAGTCTACGTAATGCTCAGAAAGAGTAATGAGAAAAAGCTAGAGAACAGAGAGCGCCATCAAAAACGCACCAGTTAATAGGTTGAGATAGATAAATGGACTAGTAACGATTTTGCATCAAGATCGATATTTCGTGCCTAGACTCACACCAAGTGCTAAAATTACCTCAGTTAACGAATTTCAACTCAAAGCAACTATCCAAAGGTTGCTTTTTGTTTATCTACATTTCCGTTGTGAAACGCTAAGAGAATATCATGTCACAAGAATCCCAAGCTAAACGCCTTAATAAATACATCAGTGAAACTGGTTTTTGCTCACGCCGCGAAGCCGATAAACTGATTGATGCAGGCCGAGTTACTATTAACGGTAAGATCCCTGAAATGGGTACTAAAGTCTTGCCAGGTGATGATGTTGAGATCGACAATAAGCCTGTTCGCTCAAAAGAGAAGCCGATTTACATTGCTCTCAATAAACCAACAGGTATCACCTGTACGACTGAGCGTGATATTCCTGGCAACATCGTCGACTTTATTGGCCACCACAAGCGCATTTTCCCGATTGGTCGTCTAGATAAGCCTTCTGATGGCCTTATCTTCCTAACCAATGACGGTGACATCGTAAACAAGATCCTACGTGCAGGTAACAACCACGAGAAAGAATACGTGGTGCGTGTAGATAAGCCGATTACGACGGAATTCTTGAAGCAAATGGGCGCTGGCGTTCACATTCTCGATACAGTCACTTTGCCATGTAAAGTAGAGAAAGAGACTAAGTTCTCATTCCGAATTACCCTAACACAAGGCCTTAACCGCCAAATTCGCCGTATGTGTGAAGCGCTCGGTTATGAAGTATTTAAACTGCGTCGTGTTCGTATTATGAATATCTCATTAGACGGTATTCCTAACGGCAAATGGCGCTACCTGAGCGACGAAGAGATCACTGAAATTTTAGCGATGTGTGAAGGCTCAGTAAGTACGGAAGATGCGTCAAAAATGAACGCGAAAGGTCAACGCATTCGCAAAGCGACTGACGCGAAACTTTTTGATAGCCGTGAAGAGAACCAAGCTTCAACAGCGCGCCGTAATCAAAACGAGAACCGTACACGCACCTACCGCGGTAACAATGCGGATGAATTCCGTCATGCACCTAATTCAAAGCGTGGCCGCAATTCATCGAATGGTGAAAGCGGTGGTAATACCGAGAACTGGAAATCGAACTCTCGTTCAGAGCGTTCTAATTCAGATAGAAATCGTTCGGATCGCAATCGCACAGATCGCGATAATACCGATCGTAGAAGCGGGAAGCCGGCAAACCGCAGCCAAGATTCAAACAGACCGAACAAACCTGCACCAAAGCGTGTTGGTGGTACTTTAGGTCTGAAGAAGTAGTCTGAATCAGTAAGACGAGACTCTCGATATAAAAACGCCCGCTAGATTAGTCTAGCGGGCGTTTTTGTTGGTCATTCGATAGTTTTATCATCATGACGACGACAATCTATAAACATAAATCAGCAAACTGGCCGCGAGTCAGAAATGTTAAGTCTTTTGGGTCTAATTCAATCTCTAGCCCACGCTTACCTGCACTCACACATATCGTTTCAAAATCTGTCGCACTGGAATGAACGAAGGTAGGCAGTGCTTTCTTCTGTCCAAGCGGACTAATGCCACCAACAACATAACCCGTGGTTTTCTGAGCAATCTCAGGATCGGCCATCTCTGCTTTTTTGCCTTTCGCTGCTTTAGCGGCAAGCTTTAGATTTAGCTTCTGGTCGACAGGAATAACGGCAACCGCCAAATCTTTCGCCACACCATTCAAGCAGAACAACAGCGTTTTGAATACACGTTTGGGATCTTGACCAAGCGCTTCAACGGCTTCTAAACCATAGTTCGTATTATTGGCATCATGATGGTACTGATGCACGCTATGAGCGATTTTCTTTTTCTTGGCGAGATTGATTGCTGGGGTCATAACAAATCCAAACGATAGATAAACAAAAAGCGACGCCGAGGCGTCGCTTTAGTTAAATTTATCATGGTGCTAGAGTCAATCTAATTTAGCACCTATTGATACAATTGCTTGGATTCAATTACTTGTAAACCATTTGGCCTGAAGGCGCGTACTTGTTCACGTCAACCGGGCTGTTTGCTTCTAGGTACTCTTTCAGTACTTCAGCATCAACAAAACCAGTATTTACGTAACCTGGGTGGTCAGACAGTTTAGGGTAACCGTCACCACCAGCAGCGTTAAAGCTTGGTACTGTGAAACGGTATGTTTCGTCTAGACGAAGCTGTTTGCCACCGATGAATACATTCGATACTTCACCGTTTGCTACTGTCATTGAGATACCAGCAAACTGAGCGTAAGCACCAGAATCGATTGGTTTAGTTGCCACTACATTTAGGTAATCTAGAACTTCTTTACCCGTCATGTCTGTGTAAGTCAGGATGTTTGCAAAAGGTTGTACTGTTAGCACGTCTTTGTAAGTGACATTACCGGCTTCAATTGAGTCACGAACGCCACCAGAGTTCATCACAGCGAAGTCTGCTTTTGCACGCTCCATGTGAGAAGTCGCAATTAAACGACCTAGGTTGGTCTGTTGGAAGCGAACGACGTTACGATCGCCTTCAAGCTTGCCATTTGTCTCTGCGATTTGAACTTCTAGCTGTGCTTGACCTTGCTCTTGGAAAGGACGTAGGAATTCAAGTAGCTCTGGGTCTTGTGCGATTTCATCTTGAATAAGAACACGTTGCTTCTTACCGTCGATCTTAACTTTCTTCTTAAGGTTAACTGGAATCAGGTCGTAGCTCACCATCTCTAGCTCGCCATTACGGAATTCGTAATCAGCACGACCTACGTACTTGCCCCACTCGTGAGCTTGAACGATGTAAGTACCGTTCTGTACGTCAGGCTTACACTCATCACCCGGCTTGAAGTTTTTCTTCGCAACGTTAGGGCCTTCCATACATACAGGCTCTTGAGAGTGACCACCAACGATCATGTCTAGATCGCCTTCGTTTAGGTAACGAGCAAGTGCGACATCACCCGGAGCATTAACACCACGTTGGCCATTTTCGTAGTGACCCATATGAGTCACAGCAAAGATTAGATCCGGTTTTTCTGTTTCTTTAAGTTCAGCGATTAGCTTCTTCGCTTCTTCTTTAGGATCACGGAAGTCGATGCCTGCGATAAATTCAGGGTTACCAATCTTTTGGGTATCTTCAGTTGTTAAACCAATAACCGCAATCTTGATGCCTTGCTTTTCGAACATCTCGTAAGCTTGGAACTTACGTTCACCTGTCGCTTTATCGTAGATGTTTGCAGATAGCATTGGGAAGTTAGCCCAGTCGATCTGCTTTTGTAATACGTCTAAAGAGTTATCAAACTCGTGGTTACCCAATGCCATGGCATCGTAACCAATTTTGTTCATACCTTTAAAATCAGGTTCTGCGTCCTGAAGGTCTGACTCTGGAACACCCGTGTTGATGTCACCGCCAGATAGAAGCAACACGCTACCGCCTTCTGCTTCAACTTCTGAACGAAGTTGGTCAACTAGCGTTTTACGTGCAGACATGCCGTATTCGCCATATTTATTCTGCCAGAAACGACCATGGTTATCGTTTGTGTGAAGAATCGTTAGCTTGTAAGTTTCGTCTTGGTTCCAATCATGAGCTGATTGAGACGCACACCCAGCTAGAGTAGCTAGAATTGCAGCACTTAGTGCTGTCTTTAGAATAAGGCGTTGCTTCATTGTCATACCTTTGAACTTTTTAGGGAATCCACTGCTTTTTATAATCTATTGCGACCCCTTTCCTGGAGTTCGAACAATAAGACTTCAACATGACTAATCTTAAATTAACATTCTAGATGTAACACGACGATTTCATATTTATGTCGAATTGGTCACGCATAGGTCAACAGTTAAGTGTAACAAAATTATGAGATTACACTCAAACTTCCCCTGCATCACAAGCAATCGTTTACTTACAAAGTGTGATGAATATCAGTAATTTACTGCAAACAGGACTGACCTCACACTCATATAAGAGTTTCTTAGGTAATAACCCGCCACGTTAACAACTCTTTAAATGAACGGTTTATGTTCGGCTGCTTTTACGAGATTAAAAAAAGCCCAATTCAGAGAACTGGGCTTTCTTAGATCAACTTTGTTAAATAACGTTTCCGTTACTTCACATCCATCTCAATTATTTAATATCAATATGCTCAAAGCCTTTGATAAGGTCATCAAGTGCTTTCATCTGCTTCAAGAACGGCTCTAGTTTGTCTAGAGGTAGCGCAGATGGGCCATCACAACGAGCTTGGTCTGGGTTTGGGTGAGCTTCAATGAACAGACCCGCAATACCCGTAGCAAGACCCGCTTTAGCAAGTTCAACCGTTTGCTCACGACGACCGCCAGATGCAGCACCTGATGGGTCACGCATTTGTAGAGAGTGCGTCACATCGAAGATGATTGGGCTACCGTTTGAAGACTTCTTCATTACGCCAAAGCCAAGCATATCCACAACAAGGTTATCGTAACCCATGCAAGCGCCACGCTCACAAAGGATGATGTTGTCATTACCGCACTCAGCGAACTTATCAACGATGTTGCCAACTTGATTCGGGCTCATGAACTGAGGCTTCTTCACGTTGATTACTGCGCCAGTCTTAGCCATTGCTTCAACAAGATCAGTTTGACGAGCTAGGAATGCAGGTAGTTGGATTACATCAACCACATCCGCAACAGGCTGAGCTTGAGCTTCTGTGTGGATATCAGTAATGATCTTCACGCCGAAAGTATCTTTCAGCTCTTGGAAGATTTTGAGACCTTCTTCCATTCCTGGACCACGGTATGAATGAACTGAGCTGCGGTTCGCTTTATCAAAAGACGCCTTAAATACGTAAGGGATGCCCAGCTTCTCGGTTACTTTTACATAGTGCTCACAGATCTGCATAGCAAGATCGCGAGATTCAAGAACGTTCATGCCTGCAAATAGCGTAAATGGCTTGTCGTTAGCAATTGGCATATCGCCAATATGAACTGTTTTCTGTTCCATCATATTCTCTCTAAATAATTATTAATTAGTGAACGACCACTGTCTTTTCGTTCATGACGTTCACTTGAGATTTCAGTAACTCAGATGCCGGGTCATCTGGGCATTGGTCGATAAAGTATTGATAATCGGTTGCGGCTACTTGGTGACAGTCTAGCTGCTGATAGATAAAACCGCGGTCACGGATTTCATATGGGTCATCAGGTACAAACGTCAAAGCAAGGTCAGTACACTTCAATGCAAGTGTATAACGCTCTTCTCGCAGCAGTGCACTCTTGAGCAGGGCTAACCACTTACCAATAATTGTTGGGTGGTCGGCGACTTCTAAGTGCTCAGGTTTCACCTTAGCTAATGGGCCATCATGGCCAATTAACCATGCTCGCAGCGTTTGTTCGCCAACATACTCACCGTTATAAGGGTTAATATAGGCCGCAGCTTGCCCGTACCAGCTTACTTTAAGTAAGAATTGAGTCGGAAAAGAGACGCCCTCTACAGGAAAGCCTAGCTTGCGACCTAGAAAAAGAAAGATCGCCCCCAGACTCACTGGAATGCCTTTCTTTCTCTCAAGCACTTTATCGATGAACGCGTTTTCCGAAGAGAAATACGCATCTTTATCGCCAGCAAAGCCCCATTCATAAAAGAATAGTCGAATAAAAGATTCAAACTTTTGCTGTTCATCGGTTTCATTAACCAAAGCAAACTCGGCGTCTTTTAACAATCTCGCCAGCTCTTGCTCTGCCCAACTGTCTTGAGTTTCTGGGTTAATCGCTTTATTTAAGATCAATGCACCTTCAGCTAACTCTAACTGGTCAAAGTCTTCATCAAAAAATTCGTACATAGATAGTTAACCGAAAAATGTTGGTGTCTTGGTCATTGCGATTTTGCCTGCCATCGCTAACCAGCCAAGCGCACCAAAGAAAGAGAATACTCTCAGTAGCTTGTTTTTACCTAGCTTAAGCGCAAAGAAACCTAATGCGATGTAAGCCATAACACAAGTTAGTTTTTCGGTTAACCATGGTGCTGCTGGTGTAAATGGAATAAAGCCAGTGATGAAAATCAAACCAATACCCGATAGCAATAGCAACGAGTCATTGATATGAGGGAAACGCTGCAAGAAAGGATGCTTAAGCTTAGGTGAGTTAGCCATCATAAGAGCGAAACGAATCGAGAGAAGTAGCGCACTTATAGCAATCGTTAATAGGTGAAAATGTTTTAGACCTTCGTACATGGTATTCCTTTATATTTTTATATGTGCTTTCGTTAACACGAGCCTCACAATACCCGTTAATGCTCTGTAGTTCTGCATAAAATCTCTGTATTTCTGCGTTAAATGCATTATCGGGTTAAATGTATCAATTTAGCAAGTTCATCATCCATTGCTCACAAGACGATTAACAATCACTAACTATGAACAGTAACGACCCAATGTCACTCGGTCATTACCACCGTAATCTTTCTCTGTGACAACATCGAGATAACCGAGCGCCTGCATAATCTCACGAACTGCCAAACCTTGGTCATAGCCGTGTTCAAATGCTAACCAACCTTCATTTTCCAAAAAGCCACGTGCGTTTTCAGAAATGTATCGAATATCTGCAAGCCCTTTCTCTTCAGCAACCAGTGCTGTGATCGGCTCAAAACGCACATCGCCTTGAGACAAATGAGGATCATTCTTCTCAATGTATGGCGGGTTAGAAACAATCAGAGAGAATTTCACAACGCCTTCAGAGCTCAAAGGCTCAAACCAACTACCATGCAAAAAAGTCGCATTGGTGATGTTGAGACGCTGTGCATTCTCTGTCGCAAGCTGCTGCGCTTCAGGGCGAAGATCAATACCCGTCACCTGTCGATTCGGCATCTCAGACGCCAATGCTAACGCGATAGCACCTGTACCTGTCCCTAAATCGAGAATCGCGCCTTGCTTGCCAAAGGTTTTATCCAACGCTACTTCAACCAAACGCTCGGTATCTGGGCGTGGGATTAATGTAGAAGGGGAAACTTTTAACGGCAGTGACCAAAACTCACGCTCACCGATAATGTAAGCCACAGGCTCACCGGTTAAGCGACGTTTTAGAAGGGCATTGAATTCAGACTCTTGCTCAGAGGTGAGATGCTTCTCAGGCCAAGTCAGTAGGTAAGATCTTGGTTTATCTAAGGCGTGACAAAGCAGTACCGCGGCATCAATAGAGGGTGATGTGTTATCACCCTCTTGAAGCTTTACGATTGCTGCTCTTAAAGCACTTTCAACCGTATATGCTGACTGCATACTGGTTAGTTGTTCTCTGCAAGTGCAGCAAGCTGATCGGCTTGGTGCTCTTGAAGTACAGGATCAAGCAAGCTTTGCATGTCACCTTCAAGTACTTCGTTAAGACGGTAAATTGTAAGGTTGATACGGTGATCCGAAACACGGCCTTGTGGGTAGTTGTACGTACGAATACGGTCACTACGGTCACCCGAACCTAGTAGGTTACGACGTGTATCAGAAACCGCTGCCGCGCGGCGCTCTTCTTCTGCTTGAACAATACGAGCAGCAAGAACAGCCATCGCTTTCGCTTTGTTTTTATGCTGAGAACGCTCGTCCTGACACTCTACTACTGTACCCGTTGGTAAGTGAGTAATACGGATTGCTGAATCCGTGGTGTTAACGTGCTGACCACCCGCGCCTGATGCACGGAAAGTATCAATTTTAAGGTCGCCCGCTTTGATTTCTGGAAGATCCGCTTCTGGGATCTCAGGCATAACCGCAACCGTACATGCTGACGTGTGAACACGGCCTTGAGATTCGGTTTCAGGTACACGTTGTACACGGTGACCGCCTGACTCAAACTTCATGGTGCCGTAAACAGCGTCGCCACTAACCTTAGCGATCATCTCTTTGTAGCCGCCTTGCTCAGAAGCATTGCTGCTCATGATTTCAACACGCCAACCTTTCTTCTCAGCAAACTTAGAGTACATACGGAACAGGTTGCCCGCGAAGATACCTGCTTCATCACCACCCGCACCTGCGCGGATTTCTAGGAAACAGTTACGCTCATCGTTTGGATCTTTTGGAATAAGAAGAATCTGTAGCTCATCAGTCAGACGCTCAATTGCTGCTTTCGCATCTTTGATTTCATCTTGAGCCATTTCACGCATTTCTGCGTCGTCTTCGTTTGCCATCTCTTCAGCAGCTTCTAGATCTTCTTTCGCTTGCTGGTATGACTGGAAGCAAGCTGTCACTTCTTCAAGTTGAGAGTATTCTTTCGAAAGTGCACGGAATTTGTCTTGATTCCCGATTACATCTGGATCACCAAGTAGATGTTGAACTTCTTCATAGCGTTCAACAAGTGTTTCAAGCTTTACTAGAATCGAGGCTTTCATAATGTCTTATCTTGTTGGAGGTCTAATATTATTGAGGGTTTTCTAAGCCCAAACTCTGTCTAATGACCATTAATTTTGCAGGTTCTCCTTGCTCAGCTGCACTTTGAAGTGCGCGCGTTGGAGCATGGATCAATTTGTTTGTGAGCTTATTGCTGAGCTCGAGTAAAACTTTTTCAGGGTCACCGCCAGCGGCAAGCGATTGTAAACTTTTACTTAATAATTCTTCGCGGATTTCGTTAGCCGATTTACGGTAATCTCGAATACTGTCTACCGCTTGTAAAGAGCGCATCCAACTCATGAACGCGGCACTTTCTTCACTGACGATCGCTTCAGCTTGAATCGCTTCAACTTTACGTTGTTCGATATTGCCATCAACAATCGACTGCAAATCATCAACCGAATAAAGGTAGGCATCATTTAGATCACCAACCTGCGATTCCACATCACGTGGAACGGCAATATCAACCAATAACATCGGCTGATGCTTTCTTGTTTTTAGAGCAGTCTCAACCATACCCTTACCGATAATAGGCAATGGACTTGCGGTTGAGCTAATTACGATGTCCGCTCGATGAAGATGATCAGGGATCTCATTCAAGCTGATCACTTCAGCACCAAATTCTTCTGCTAGCCCTAGAGCACGTTCTCGAGTTCGGTTCGCCACAATCATTTTTGTACAGCCATTCGCCGAAAGGTGCTTAGCCACCAGCTCAATGGTTTCACCCGCACCAACCAGTAACACGGTTGAATCTGCGATGGATTCAAAAATATGCTTGGCTAAGGTACAGGCTGCGTAAGCTACAGAAACCGCGCTTCCGCCGATTTCAGTTTCAGTTCGAACACGCTTCGCAACAGAAAATGATTTCTGGAATAGTTTTTCCATTGAAGCATCAACGGATTTGTTCTCTCGCGAGTCCGTATACGCTTGCTTCACCTGACCTAAGATCTGCGGTTCACCCAAGACTAAAGAGTCCAAACCACAAGCAACGCGCATTAAGTGTTTAATCGCCGCCTGCTCTTCATGGATATAAAGGCTTGGCTTTAGCTCTTCTGGGCTAACTTGATGGAAAACCGACAACCAATCGATGAGTTTGTTTTTAGCCACGCCTTTAACGTCGCAATACACTTCAGTTCGATTACAGGTAGAAAGTATGACACTTCCATTCACGTGTGCATTTGCGTTAAGTTGCTTGAGTGCCTCAGATAATTTATCTGGACCAAAAGCGACTTTTTCTCGCAATTCAACCGACGCTGTATTGTGATTGATACCTACGGCAAGCAAAGACATGTATCAGAAGTTCTCGATCAGGGAATGGAAACAAGGGGCGAATTTTACTTGATGCATGGCTCTATTTAAAGAGCAAGCGGGATTTGTTTTCCTGAGTTCGTGAATTCAATGCTATAGTTGAAGCGTTTTTTAGATAAATTTGAACAAGTTGTGAGCAAACATGAGCAAGCTTCTCAAAATCGCGTCTCTTATTTTTATGGCCATAACTATGGTGGGTTGCTCGTCTATCCCAGAACAACCAACCAGCGTTGAATGGCAAAGTCATCAAGATCGGCTTTTACAGATAGACAACTATCAAGCCTCAGGCAAGCTCGCTTACATTTCCCCAGAGCAACGTCAAAGCCTAAATTTCATTTGGAAACATTCACCAAATCAAAGTCAATTAAGGCTCACTACTTTTCTCGGTCAAACTGCACTGAACCTAACCATAGATCCATCGGGTGCAAAAGTCGTGACCTATGGCGATCAAGTATTTACTCATGCGAGCGCTTCAGTCTTGGTTGAGCAGCTGACAGGTTTACAGATCCCTATTGATCACCTGCCACAATGGTTCCTTGGCATTCCAGACCAAGCCGATAGCTACCAATTGAACACGACCAACACGCTTGAATCTCTCACCAAACAAGTCAGCAACCAATTATGGACACTGAGTTTTGCTAACTATCGCAATACAGAAATGCCGAGTAAGCAACTATCGGATGAAGACAACGCAAAAGTAGAGACAATCCCACTCCCTACTCGATTGTCATTCAAGCAAAACGAGAACAAAATCAACATTGTAGTTTCGAAGTGGACACTGAAAAAATGATAACAACGCCAACCCATTGGCCCTCTCCGGCTAAACTGAATTTATTTCTCTATATCACTGGTCGACGTGACAATGGCTATCACGAACTTCAAACCTTATTTCAGTTTGTCGATTTTGGTGATGAACTGACGGTCACTGCAAATAAAAAAACAAGTGCGATCACAATAACCCCTGCAATTCCGGGCGTTGCTACAGAAGACAACCTTATTTGGAAAGCGGCTACTGCCCTTCAACGATACACATCGACCTCTTTCGGTGCGGATATTGAACTCAAGAAAGTGCTGCCTATGGGTGGTGGTATTGGTGGAGGCTCTTCAAACGCAGCAACCGTGTTGGTCGCCCTGAATTATTTATGGCAACTCAACCTCTCGGATGATCAGCTCGCTAAGATCGGTTTGAAGCTTGGTGCTGACGTTCCTGTCTTCGTTCGAGGCTACGCCGCCTTTGCTGAAGGCGTTGGAGAACAGCTACAGCCAGCTAATCCGGATGAAAAATGGTATCTTGTGGTTAAACCTCAAGTGAGCATAGCAACTGTAGACATATTCACACATTCAGAATTAACTCGAAACACGCCAAAGCGAGCGCTATCAACGCTTCTAGAGCAAGAATACGTAAACGATTGCGAAAAAATTGTGCGAATGCTGTACCCAGAGGTTGATAAGCAACTTTCATGGCTGCTACAATACGCGCCGTCGAGATTGACTGGTACGGGTTCATGCGTTTTTGCTGAATTTAGCAGCAAAAAAGAAGCCGAATCGGTGCTAGAGCAACTGCCTGACACAGTTTCCGCGTTTGTCGCGAGAGGACGAAACATTTCGCCTTTGAAAGAAACTTTGGCTGAATACCAATCAGC
>NZ_JBFRTU010000102.1:0-291 GCF_041474275.1 Vibrio sp. 10N.222.52.B7
GTATTTGGAGCACCTCGACGCACTGCCCCTACATGATATTCCATGTGCTCAATGGTCACATCTCGCGTACTGCTAAAGCCCATTTCAACCATGCCGACAGTATCACCAACGAGAATAATAGGTATCCCAGCAGATTCGATACTTGCAGCCACAGGGAATGTATAAGCAGTCAACATCGGAATACGTTGTTTCCCTTTCATTTCCATAAAAGAACTTGGAGTGTGTTTCATGTTCTTGCTCTCATAAAATCATGCGTTATTAAAGCACTGATACTATTAGTTTTAATTGAGC
>NZ_JBFRTU010000103.1:0-244 GCF_041474275.1 Vibrio sp. 10N.222.52.B7
ACAAATCAATAGTGTTTGCGAATCGATAGAGTTACGAATCAATCTTGTCACAAATCAATAGCGACTAGTCGACTTGTTTAATCTGCAGCTCTTTCGGCACTTCGAAGAACATGTTCTCTTCACGACCTTGAATCTCTTCAACCTCAGTAGCACCCAGCTCACGAACGATCTAGAATTTGGTTTACCAGCTCTTCAGGAGCAGAAGCACCGGCTGTTACACCGATTTTCTTTTTCCCTTCAACCC
>NZ_JBFRTU010000104.1:0-1131 GCF_041474275.1 Vibrio sp. 10N.222.52.B7
GTTAAGGTCTAGGTCTGGTGGCAACGACTTGAAAGCAGAGCTCGAGTTAGTCGCCTGAACCATCACATTATTCATCCAGTATTTTGGGATAAACTCCTCTTGTAAGTATCGATTCGCACTCTCCATATCGGTGATGTTGTGCAATCGAAGTTCAGGCACCAACCTATCTTGGAAGGTATCGAAGGAGCGCTCTATACGCCCCTTACCTTGAGGTGAGTTGGCGAAGATAATTTCAATACCGAGTTCCTCACAAGCTCGCTGCATTTGCGAGAAGTTGCTGCGTTTCGGCCCACCAAAGATCCCCGCTCTATCCACGTAAAGGGTTTTGAATATGCCTCGCTTTTCAATATAAGCTCGCATCACCTTCATGCAGCCCTCAGTGGTCTCTGACGGGAAGAACTGCGCATGAATATCACTGGTAGCATCATCAATAATGGCAATCAAACAAGACTTTTCATCACCAAACCAACGATGAGGGCTACCATCCATTTGCAGCATAAGCCCAGGCGACGGCATACGCTCTCGATACTTTCTCACTCGACTTCTACGTCGTTTAGAGCGCTTCACGTGGTGAATATCATGCGCCCAAGAACGTAACGTTTCACGCTTAATCGACAGCCCTTCATTTTTACTCAAAAGCTCTGATAGATGTTGAAGATTAAAGTCGTAGTACTTGGTTTGAATGAGGGCTTGGACCTCTTTCTTGAGTGCCTCAGGGATTTTATTGATGGGAGCACGACCAGTATTACCGTGAATCACGAACCGAATGCCTTCCTTGCGATAGCGGCTCAAGTAACGTTCAACGGTTCTCCGTGATTTTTGCAGTAATTGGGCTGCACTATTGATAGTCATTTTACCATCAATGACCTTGCTAATGATATCGACAGTAAACTGTGATTTTGAATCCATGTAGAACATCCTTAGCACCCTTTAAAGCTTATTTGATTACTTTAAAAAGTACGCTAATTCAGTCCCGTCAAAATCCCTCGGTAGTTATTGTAATGACAAAGTCGCTTGGTAATTAAGGTACGACAGAATCGCTTGGTGATCACAGTCGCAGAGCAGCTTCGTTCAACTCGTTTTTGGACAAAAACGCGTTAGACTCAAAACTCTAATTCACTTAACTGATAT
>NZ_JBFRTU010000105.1:0-15614 GCF_041474275.1 Vibrio sp. 10N.222.52.B7
TCGCATCTCGCATCTCGCACCTAATTTTTATTCGCTTGAACACGCATTCTGGTATATAAACATTTACCTAACCTTTAAATGTAAAGCGACCGAAATAAATGACCGCACCGACCACTATGACGTTCTTCGAACGTTTTGAAACTGACATTCTATCTGGCAAGAAGACGATTACTATTCGTGATGAATCTGAGCGAGACTACCAGCCAGGCAGTGTTGTGGAAGTATCGACGCTAGAGCAAGACCGTGTGTTCTGTAATCTTAAGATCATCAGCGTTGAGCCAATTTTGTTTGATGACTTAGGTGAGTTCCATGCTCAGCAAGAGAACATGACGCTGCAAGTACTGAAAGACGTGATTCAAGATATCTATCCAGGTATCTCTCAGCTGTATGTGGTTTCTTACGAGCTTGTGTAGCCCGCTTTAAATAGAATTGGTTGATCAATACCGCGTCTAACGCAGAGCAATGAGAAAGAGAAGTCACAATGAATGAATTACAGAATGAAACAGTTCAGAAAATTTTGCTCCAACTTTATTGTCGTGAGCAAACTGAGCAGCCGTTAATTTCTAGAACTGATCTCAACATTGCTCTTTATGATAGCGAAGGCTTTCTAGCGTGGCGTGATACCAAGCGTGACTTCATTGTCAGTGATATCGAGAATCGAGTTTGGGTGAAGAGCTGTCCCGGTGGTTACATCACTGAAGTGCACTTCAATGCTGACGGTTCTTTGATTGAATATCGTTTGTTCGACCGATTTGAAACCACAGGGCAGTGGCAACTAAAAGATGGTTTGTTACACGTCGAGATTCTGAAGGGTGAGAACCGCTACCAGTTTACTGTTGTGGCTCGTGCTGATCTTAATATTCACTCTGCAGTGGAATATAAAAATGGTGAGCTGCACTCTTATTTGAAATTGGTGCAGGCTGAGCGTTAATCCCTTTTAGCCAACCTTGCTTGTCCATTAAAATTAGTGATATTCCAAGAACAACAAAGCCAACAGTGATGTTGGCTTTGTTGTTTTCAATTCGACCGAGTACTTCTAATCAACGCGCTATTAAGCTATTCAGTTAAGCCATTAAGCTTTGAAGTTCGCTAGTTGACTATAAAGCTCGCTGTCTTGATCTTGCTTTGCACAAATCGTCAGTAGGTCTTCAATAAAGTACTTTAATGCGCGAGCTTCGATACGACGAATGCCTTGTTGCTGCTCTTCAGTTAGGTAGCCGTAGATAGTTGCCGCTCCAAAGTCGCCAAAGATCATCTGACCTTTTTCGTTCACTAAAGTGTTGTGAGCGTATAGATCACCATGAGAGACTTTATTGGCATGAAGGTGTTCAAACACATCAATCATCTGCTCTGTAATGCTATTGATTTGAGCAATTGAAAGTTCGAAACCTTCTGGGAAAGTATCACGCGTGCAAGTCTCGAGTGTTGGTGGTAGCCCTAGGTTGTAGTAGCTGCTTGGAATGAGTTCCATCACCAAAGCTAGGTAATCTTGTTCCTCTACTTGGGCGATAGATTTTACCAAGTTGTTATGGTGTCCAGCCTGCAAGCACGCTTCCAGTTCATCATGTGGGTAGCCGTCACTGGTGACTTCGCCTTTAAACACTTTAACCGCCACTTCCTGTGGAAAATCGAAGTCGCTGTTTAGCCAGCTTGCATGCGAGATCACGCCAGATGCGCCTTGGCCAAGTACTTGATTCAGTGAATAGCTTTGAGAGCTAACCGCAGGCACGCTATCTAAGCTGCTAGGGTGTTTGCAAAACGGGTTACCCGCAAACGCTAACCAAGCCAGTTTTGGTAGCTTGATAAGGAACTCTGGGAATTCAGTCAACTGGTTTGCAGACAGGCGAACTAGCTCAAGGTTGGATAGGTTTTCCATGCTTTCTGGTAACACGCGAATCTTGTTACCCGCCAATGCCAGTTTCTGTAGTCGCGGTCTTTCACCTAGTGAGCTAGGCAGGGCCTCAATCTCATTGTCGGTCAGGATCAACCAGCGTAATTGAGGTGGTAGAGATACTTCACTTACGGTTTTGATTTGGTTGGTCTTGAAACCGATCATTTCAAGCTTAGGAAGTGACCCAAGAACATCAGGCAGGTGCGTAAACAGGTTATTCGACGCGAAGATAATACGCAGGTTAGTTAGCTTTGAAAACTCGGCTGGTAGGTCTGACAGCTGATTACCTGAAAGGTCTAGGATCTCAAGAGAATCTGCAAGCTCTATGATTTCTAGAGGAAACTCGGTGAGACTTTCCGACAGTTTTAAGCGCTTAATACCTTTAAGTTGCCCTGATTTTAATTGTTCTAGAGTATGCAAACCTTAGCCTTATGAATAGATGTTCGAGGCGCGTAGTTTACTTGTCTCAATCAAGAAAGGCGAGTATCCGGAAGAATACTCGCTTAACTAAACTAAGTGAACGAATTTACGAAGGTTAAAGCTGGATATGGTTTTGGCTAACGCCGACCTCCTCAACAAAATCGCTATCATGACTGACCAAGATGAATGCGCCTTGGTATTCACGCAGAGCCGAAGCCAATATTTGCTTCGAGTCGATGTCTAGGTGATTGTCTGGTTCATCTAGCAGCAGTAATGGCGAATCCTGTTTATGGCTGACGATCAACATCGCCAGTTTCATTTTCTCTCCACCGCTTAGGTGAGCTATTTTGCGGTAGACGGAGTCTCGTCTGAATCCAATACCAGCTAACAAGGTTCGTGCGTCACTTTCTGTCATGCTGCCGCTATGTGTCACCAGGCTATCGAACATTGTGTCGTTGGTGTCTAATAGTCCAAAGTGTTGATCCAAGTATACTGTGGACCCTAAGCGTTTAATGGAACCTGTATAGTTCGAGTGTTGCCCATGAATGGCCTTTAACAGCGTCGACTTTCCGCAGCTGTTTGCACCAGTGAGATAACACCGTTCACCTTGCGACATAGAAAAGTTGATACGAGCGTCAGAACCAAAACTCAGATGGCAATCTTCAACGGTTAATAGCGAGTTCTTTTTACTGTTATTACTCTGTTGTAGATACAAGGCCTGTGGTTTTAGTTGTTCCTTTTGTTCTTTAAGAGATTGAAGCTTATGTTGGTTTTGGTCCTTTAAGTTCTTTTGACTAGTGGCTGATGCTCCTTGCGTTCGTCCTGCTTTATCTTTCATCGCATCCAATAATATCTTGGGTTGGCTACCGGACTTTCTGAGTCGATTACCTTGAGACTCACGTTGCTGTGCTTTTTCCTTATTAGCTTGAGCTTGGCGCTCCAGTCGTTTCTTTTCGGATTGGTGATGTGCAATCTGTTTATCTAGTGCATCGGCCTGATTCGACATTTGTTTGAAGTAGTCATCGTAGTTTCCTTTATAGAAACGTAACCCCAAACTGTTGAGATGGTAGATACCTTCCATTTGTCTCAATAAGCTTCGATCATGGCTGACGACAAGTACCTTACCTTCAAACAACTGGCATTGTTCTAGTAGCCAATTGCGTCCGTCGTTATCCAAATGGTTCGAAGGCTCATCGAGGATCAGTATGTCGTTAATTGATACGAATAGCTGATGAAGCTGTAACAGGGCGAGTTGCCCACCACTCAAAGAGCAACAAAGTGTGTTCAAATCACGAGTGATCTTTAATGTACCTAGCAACTGCTGGGTACGCGCCTCTAAATCCCAATCATCGCCAACGATATTGAAGTGCTGCAGTTCACAGCTACCTTGTTCTATGGCGCTTAACGCTTCTAACTTTTTGGTGAGTCCTAAGAAGTCAGCGATGGTGATGTTGGTATCCAGTAGCGTTGATGGTAACTGAGAGTAAAAGCCGATTGAACCTTGGCGCGAAACACTGCCCGTTGTGGGCTGTTTTTGTCCAACGAGCAACGAAAGTAACAATGACTTTCCAGCCCCATTTCTTCCGACTAGGCCTGTGAGGCGAGTGCTCAAATTAAAGGTGATGTTTTTGAATAACCACTCACCAGTATCGAGTTGGAATGAGAGATTATTGGCTAATATAGTCGGCATAGAAATACCTCCCTTTACGTGTAAACGAGTAAAAGGGGTGAGGCGCTTTTCTGTGCAAGCTCCTGCTGGATGCTAACAACAGATCGCCAAAGGCGTTACTTAGATAGATGACCAATGAAAGAGAGAAAGCGGTATTGAGATGGTTCCTGTCTTTGAGGTACTGATCTTAAAGATGTTTGTTTGTCAAAAAACGGATCTTTAAGAGCTTGATTTGTCGGGAAAATAGATGATGAAGTAACGCCCACTAACCCCGAGTGTCCAAATGATTTTTATAAAAATAAATCGGATGTCAGGATGTTAGTACTTCATTATGGCGTTATTCTCTTTTGAAATGATGGTGGGATGGTACTGAAAGAAAGTACTCTGAGTCAATATGTTGAGGTGATTAAATTGTGTTCAAATAATTAAAGCGCCTTTGTGGCGCTTTAGTGATCATTATTGGAAATCAGTTGAGTCTAGAACTTATATCTTTGGGTTTAGAGCTTAGAGCTTAGAGCTTAGAGCCTTGGGCTTAAAGCTAAAGCTACTTGGTTTGCCCACCAACGGCGCGCCAACACATATCAAAGCTATCGTTGATGTACTTCGATGTTTGCTCTGGTGGAGACTCGCTTTGTTCAATCAGCCAGTTTGCACAAATCAGAAAGTGGCTATGAATGAAGTGTCTAACAAGGTTAATGTCCAACACCATCAATTCACCATCTTGTTGCCCTTTCAAAATGATCTCGTCTAGCGATGCGAACATCTGTGAAACAATCACTTCTCGAGTTTGAGTCGTTGGGTCGAAATGAACATTGGTGAAGAACTTCATCGCAACCGGATTCTCTAATGCCCACTCAATTCCTGTGATCCACATGAACTTAAAGGTTTGGTAGCGATCTTCTACAGCCACATCAGTGTGCGGTTGAAGGGTCGAGAATAGCTCTAGCTTCAGCTCGCGAAACAGTTCATCAATCAATAGAGATTTATTCTCGAAGTGGTGGAACAACGTCGCTTTTGCCACGCCGGCTGTTTTCGCTATTTGTCCGGTAGATGTGCCCTCTAGCCCTTGTTGAGAGAAGAGCAGGAGTGCAGCATCTAGGATTTTTTGTCTTTTGGTGATCATCTATTGAGTACTTTGAACATCAGTTTCTTGATTGGGTTGTTGTAAGGAGGATGCATTAACTTGGTGAAGTTGATTTTTCCTCTACTTAGAACGGTTTTGGCATGGCTAAGGGTCTTGAAGCCCTCAATGCCGTGATAGTGTCCCATGCCTGAAGGGCCGATGCCACCGAATGGTGCGTCTTCTGCAGCCACATGCACCAAAGAATCATTAATACACACGCCGCCAGAGTGCGTGTCTGATAAAAGCTTGTCTTGGGTTTCTTTATTATGGCTCATTAGGTACAGAGCCAGTGGGCGTTCTCTCTCTGTGATGTAATTGATTGCTTCTTCGATGGAATCATAAGGCACGATAGGCAAAACAGGACCAAACAGCTCTTCTTGCATCGCGAGCATCTCATCGTTCACTTCGGTGAGAAGGTGCGGCGTCATTCTGTGGTTTACATCGTCTTGTGCTTGTTCGGTTACCGTGTGAATAACCGCGCCTTTGGCTTGTGCGTCTTCAATGACACCTTTCAAGCGATTGTATTGGCGCATGTTGATCACTGAGGTTAAGTCTTTGCTCTCAATACCGGCTTTATAAAGCTTCTTGAAATAACGCTTATAGGCTGTGATGAACTCGTCTGATTTTTCTCGCGGCAATAAGATGTAATCAGGCGCTACACATATCTGGCCAGCGTTTAGACTCTTGGCAAACAAGATACGTTCAACAGCGTCAGCTACATCAAAGTCAGGGGCAATGATGGTTGGAGATTTGCCGCCTAATTCCAAGGTAACTGGTGTTAAGTTGTTAGCCGCTGCTCTCATAACGTGTTTACCCACAGCGGTTGAGCCTGTGAAAAGGATATGGTCAAACGGCAGTTGGCTAAATTTAGCGGAAACGTCAGCTTCGCCTTCGATAATCGCAACCTGATCTTCACTAAAGCCTTCGGCCAACATCGCTTTTAAAACTCGGTTGGTCGCTGGAGTAAACTCCGACATCTTGAGTATCGCCGTGTTGCCCGCTGCTAACGCTGTGATCAGAGGGCCTAAAGAGAGCATGACTGGGAAGTTCCAAGGCACGATGATACCAACCACACCTACTGGCTGATAATGCACAGTAATCTTGGCTGGTGTTAGCATCAAGCCGGCTTTTCGACGTGAAGGCTTCAACCACTTCTTCAGGTTTTTATCACTGTAATTGATCTGGTGTAGGGAAGGGGTGATGTCAGCAATTAAGCTGTCGTGCTCTGCTCGATGGCCATAATCTTCTGATACCGCTTCAATTAACTGCTCTTGGTAGCGCATTAATAGTTTTTTCAAGACTGAGAGATCATTTCGTCTCTGATCAAGTGTTGGATTAACGTTGTTACGGTAGTGATCTTGTTGTCGGTTGAATATTTGATCCATGTCGTTGGTGCTCGACGTGTTTGGTTCAAGGTCTAGATTATGGCTCATAGTATCCCCTAAATTCGAAGGCTGACCGATTGGTTGGTCAGTTAAAATTACAAGAAGATTGAACCGAATACAAGATATGCGCGAGAAAAGTTCAAAAATTGAGCGGTTACAACATTGAAGTGAGCGAGTTCTAGTAGGAAGAATGAAGTGTTTATCGGCATCGAATCGCGGGACACAAGCTGTGTTGGTGATAGCGAGAGTTCAGATTGTGAAGTGCTTATATTTGTCACAACTCTGACTTAACCTCACTCAATTTACTAAAAATCTTTTGGTTTCTGCACATTTTTTCTCCCTAATTTAATGTGAGAAATTGCTTTATATTTAATGCGCTTCAGCCTGTTTTTTACCCTAAAACCTTGTAATTCCTTACCTGTCATTTTAAGTCGATCTGTCGATAAAAAAACGTAATCGTCACCACAAATATCAATGGTTGGACTCGCTCTTAATAATATCGGTTAATGCAGCCAACAAATCGTTTTTGAACGCTTTTTGTTGGGTTATACCTCGCTATTCCAAAGAGGTATCTTCTGTCGATGGCCCTATAGTGTGAGGTCTCTAGAATTGGAAAATTCGGTTAATTTGGAACGCATCCGTGCTGAGTATAATGTAAAGCACTGGAGCCAAGGTTTTTATGGAATTGATGATAACGGTGAGGTGTATGTTTCACCGAGCGAGACGGATCATCAAGTCCCACTAAGTAAGATCGTAAAACAGTTAGAGCAAAGAAATATTGGTTTACCTGCTCTTGTGCGTTTTCCTCAAATAGTGCATCAACGTGTGCACAATATCTGTAACGCATTTAACCAAGCGATCGACGAATATCAGTACGACAATCGTTACCTACTTGTTTATCCGATTAAAGTTAACCAACAAAAAGAAGTGGTTGATGAGATCTTAGCGAGCCAAGCTCAATTAGAGCAAAAGCAGCTAGGACTAGAGGCGGGCAGCAAACCTGAACTATTAGCGGTATTGGCGCTGGCTCAAAAAGCGAGCTCTGTGATCGTGTGTAACGGTTACAAAGACAGAGAATACATCCGTCTTGCGCTGATTGGCGAAAAGCTAGGCCACAAAGTCTTTATCGTTCTAGAGAAGTTGTCTGAGCTTGATCTTGTTCTTTCTGAAGCGAAAGCACTTGGCGTAAAACCTCGTTTGGGTTTACGTATTCGTCTTGCTTCTCAAGGTGCAGGTAAATGGCAAGCAAGTGGTGGTGAGAAGTCGAAATTCGGTTTGTCTGCATCACAAGTGCTTACTGTTATCGAACGCTTGAAAGCCGAAGACCAGCTGGATGTACTTGAACTCGTGCACTTCCACCTAGGTTCACAAATGGCAAACATTCGTGACGTGCGAAATGGCGTGAGTGAAGCGGCTCGTTTCTACTGTGAACTGCGTGATATTGGCGCTCAACTGAAGTTCTTAGATGTTGGTGGTGGCTTGGCAGTCGATTACGACGGCACGCGTAGCCAATCTTCAAACTCAATGAATTACGGCTTGCTTGAGTACGCTCGTAACATCGTGATGACAGTAGGGGATATTTGTAAACTCTACAATCAGCCACAACCTGTGATTATTTCGGAGTCTGGTCGCTCACTGACTGCGCACCATGCTGTGTTGATCACCAACGTGATTGGTACTGAAAGCTACTCACCGGAAGATATGGCTGCGCCAGAAGCAGACGCACCACTGTTGCTAAACAACATGTGGAAGAACTTCTTAGAGCTCGATGCTGGTAATGATGACCGTGCGTTGATTGAGATCTATAACGACACTCAGAGCGATATTGCAGAAGCGCACAACCAATTTGCGACCGGTATGCTGAATCTTCAGCATCGTGCTTGGGCAGAGCAAATGTCTTTGCGTATTAACTACGAGCTTAGCACTCGCATGAGCACAAAGAACCGTTACCACCGTCCAATTTTGGATGAGTTGAGCGAGCGTTTAGCGGACAAGTTCTTCGTGAACTTTTCACTATTCCAGTCATTGCCAGATGCTTGGGGTATTGATCAGGTGTTCCCTGTATTGCCACTGAGCGGTTTAGATAATGCGGATGAGCGTCGTGCTGTGGTGTTGGACATCACTTGTGACTCTGACGGTACGATTGACCAGTATGTTGATGGTCAAGGCATTGAAACAACATTGCCAGTGCCAGCGTGGAACCCAGATGAACCATACCTAATGGGCTTCTTCCTAGTAGGCGCGTACCAAGAGATCTTGGGCGATATGCATAACCTATTTGGTGATACGCACAGTGTTGTGGTGAATGTTGATGAAAGCGGAGAAGCGAACATTGACTACATCAACGAAGGCGACACAGTAGAAGACATGATGCGTTACGTTCATATCGATATGGATCTAATTCGTCAGAACTACAAAGAATTAGTAACGGCGAAAGTACCAGCGCAAGAGCAGCAAAGCGTACTTGAAGAGTTAGAGCAAGGCTTGATGGGTTACACCTATCTTGAGGATTTTTAATGAACGATCTATTTACCAAACCAGATTACTCGCTGTATTCCAATGCGATGACGTTTATGCGTCGTCCATTGGTACAGAACCCAATTGATAACGATGCTGATGTGGTTGTGTTGGGCGTGCCGTTAGATATGGCGACGTCTGGTCGACCGGGTGCTCGTATGGGCCCTGATGCGATTCGTCGTGCGTCTGTAAACTTGGCGTGGGAAGGCAAAAAATTTCCTTGGGACTTCAATGTATTTGAACATACCTCGGTGATTGATGCTGGCGATCTTGTGTTTGATTGCGGTGATGCTGAAGACTTAACTCAGCGTTTAGAAGCAGCCGCTGATGCGATTCTAAACAGTGGTAAAACACTGTTAGGTTTAGGTGGTGACCACTTCATTACACTGCCTTTGTTAAGAGCATACGGCAAGAAGTACGGTGAAATGGCTCTGATTCACTTCGATGCACATACTGACACGTACAGTCAGGGCAGTCGTTACGATCACGGTACCATGTTCTACCATGCGCCTAATGAAGGTTTAATCTCGCCTGAGCATTCTGTGCAAATTGGTATTCGTACCGAGTACAAGCAGGAAGGACACGGCTTTAACGTTATTAACGCGATGCAAGCGAACGACATGAGCGTGGACGAGATCATTGCTCAAGTGAAAGGCATTGTCAGTGATAAGCCAGTTTACCTAACGTTTGATATCGACTGTCTGGATCCTGCTTTTGCTCCGGGTACCGGCACACCAGTATGTGGTGGTTTGAACTCAGATAAAGTGCTCAAAATCATCCGTGGCTTACAGGGTATCAACATGGTTGGTATGGACGTTGTAGAAGTGTCTCCTGCCTATGACCAAAGCGAAATTACGGCATTGGCTGGTGCGACGATTGCTCTCGAGCTGCTTTACGTCTGGACTGCAAATCGCCTTGCTAAATAGTTGTGTGTCATTGCTAACAGCATAACGCTATATACTGATTTTAAAGCCCACTAAGGTTCAACTTAGTGGGCTTTTTTTGGATACCTCGAAATATCCATTTGCAACTTCTACTCATTGTCCCTGCATACCCATTCAATACTCTAGCTGTTGTATATGTAATTGACGCCATATACGGTGTTTGAACAGTTTCTCATCAGCTTTATGCTGCACCTTGTCTCAAATATGGGATTTAGTTCTTCTTTGGGGTTTAGGTATATATCGACCCTATCAATCGCCCATAAATCCTAATGATTTATCAACTTTATTACTGTATATATTTATAAAAATTTGAGGTGTAATTAAGGTATGCGTTTTATTGCATATTAATCAACACCCTATAAACTTTTGCTTAGTCCATGAACAAACTAAAGTGAATGCCTAGATTTGTGAAAAGAAGTCACTTCGCACAGACATGACATTTCGGATAAGGAAGACTAGGCTTAAAGTTAAGTAAACTATAAAAAAAACAGGCGAAACGGAACTGACTCATCACATACATCAGTCTACGTAATGGATTGTTAATGCAGAGAATAAGTTCTGAATATAATTTAAGCCTGAAACCGTTATTACTATCATTTTCACGATGTTGGGCAATACAGCATTTTGTGACCTCGGGGGATATATGGGTATTGAAGTTTCGCGCCAAGCTGCAGTTGTAGAGGCAGTGAGTGGAGAAGTCATTGCGGTTAAGTCTGATGGAAGCGCACGAAAAATTTCAGTTGGCGATATTATTCGTGAAAACGAGATTGTTATCACTGCAAACCAAGCAGAGCTGTTATTAGGTAACCCAAACGGTGTCACTGAGGTGGCAAGTAATTGTGTTGGCTGTGTTGATCAAGACTTAGTGTGGGCTGATGCTCCTATCGCTGGAGAAGTTAATTTTGACTTACAGCAAGCCGATGCAGGAGATTTTGATGATGATGAATTTGCTGCTATCCAAGAAGCCATTTTAGGTGGTGCCGATCCGACCCAAATCTTAGAAGCAACGGCTGCGGGGGGCGGATTAGGTTCTGCAAACGCTGGCTTTGTGACGATTGACTACAACTACACCGAAACTCATCCGTCGACATTTTTTGAGACCGCAGGTCTAGCAGAACAAACGGTTGATGAAGACCGAGAAGAGTTCAGAACAATAACCCGTTCATCGGGCGGTCAATCAATCAGTGAAGTGCTCACCGAAGGCTCCATTTCTGGCAATACCTACCCCCAATCTATTACAACTACCGAAACGATTATTGCTGGTAGTTTAGCGCTCTCCCCTGATTCTTTTGTTCCAGAAGCACTGTCTCTCGCTTCGCTACTCACAGAGCTAAACAGTGATATTACTTCAAGTGGTCAACCCGTTACGTTTACTTATGATGCGGCGACGAACTCTATCATTGGTGTTCAAGGCACCGATGAAGTATTACGCATCGACATCGATGTTGTTAGTGTTGGAAACAACGCTGAGCTTTCATTGACCACAACGATTTCTCAACCAATTGATCACGTAACGTCTGTTGGTGGCGGTCAGGTTTCCTATACAGGCGATCAAATTAACATCACTTTTGATATTCAAGGTGAAGACACCGCCGGAAACCCATTAGCAACACCAATTAATGCGCAAGTTGCCGTGGTTGACGGGGGCGATCCGTCTGCTGAAAGTGTGAATATCAGTAACGTAGAAACTAGCAGTGCAGCAATTGAAGGAACGTTCTCCAATATTGGTAGTGATAATCTTCAATCAGCTGTATTTGATGCTGGTGCACTGGACCAGTTTGATGGGTTGCTCAGCGATAATCAAAATACGCTTGCCAGACTTTCTGATGATGGAACAACGATTACTCTGTCCATCCAAGGTCGAGGTGAGGTTGTTCTCACTATCTCACTAGATACCGATGGTACTTATAAATTCGAGCAGTTTAATCCAATAGAACAAGTGGGCACCGATTCACTGACGTTCGATTTACCGATCACGATTACCGATTTCGACCAAGATGTTGTAACCAATAACATCAACATTGTTATCACTGATGGCGATAGCCCAGTCATTACTAATGTCGACAGTATTAGTGTCGATGAAGCAGGCATCATTGGTGGCTCACAAGAGGGAACCGCGCCTGTAGCGGGGAGCGGAAGTATCACTGCCGATATTTTCGAAAGCGACATCATCGACCATTATGAACTGGAGCCGACGGAATTTAATACGGGTGGCAGCTTGGTTTCAAATGGTGAGGCTGTGCTACTTGAGCTGATTGGTGAGATCGGTGGTGTAAGAACTTATGAAGGTTACGTTGAGGTCAATGGAACGAGAATTACGGTCTTTGATGTTAAAATTGATAGCCCTTCATTGGGCAACTATGAGTTTAATCTTTATGAAGAACTTTCTCATCAAGGCGCTGAAGATGCGCTGCTAACTTTTGCATTGCCAATTTATGCTGTTGATGCAGATGGCGACCGTTCTGCACTATCTGGCGGTTCGAGTACACCAGAAGCCGCAGAGATTCTCGTTAATGTCACAGATGATGTTGTTGAGCTAGTTGATAAAGTTGAGTCAGTCACGGAACCAACTTTAGCCGGCGATACCGTTGTTTCGTATAACCTATTCAACTTCGAAGGCGCTGATGGCTCGACAATTCAATCTTTTAACTATGATGGTGTTGATTACTCACTAGATCAGAGCTTGCTGCCAGATGCTGTTCAAACATTCAGTTTTACTGAGGGTGTTGTAACCATCTCACTAAATGGCGATTTTAGTTTTGAAGTTGCGCGCGATATTGACCATACAAACAGTGAAACCATTGTAAAACAGTTCTCGTTTTTAGCTGAAGATGGTGATGGAGACACTGACACTTCAACACTTGAGCTAAGTATCACTGACGGTCAAGATCCAATCATTGATTTGATCCCGCCAGTTACTCTCTCAGAAGCCAACCTTGCTGATGGATCCTCTCCAAGTGGAAGTGCGGTCAGCGCTACCGAGACGATTACCTTTACTGCTGGTAGTGATGATGTAGCTAAATTTCGTATTGAACCAACTGAATTCAATGTCGATGGGACACTGAAATCGAATGGGTTTGCGGTTGAGATAAAAGAAGACTCTGCTATTCAGGGCACTTACATCGGTTTTATTACCAACGCTTCTGGCTCTGAAATCCCAGTATTCACCATTAGTTTCTCTGCTACTACGTTAGGTGAATACACCTTTACCTTACTTGAAGCGCTAGACCATGTGGATGGCCGAGATAAAAACGATTTAAGCTTTGAGCTTCCTGTTTATGCGGTAGACAGCGATGGCGATGACTCATTGGTGTCTCAGCTTAATGTGACTATTGGTGATGACGTTCAAATCATGCAAGACGGTACGTTAGATATCATCGAGCCAAATCTTGCTGACGGCACTGTAACAACCAACACCATTGACGTGATGCCCGATCAAAGTGCAGATGGCGCGACCATCACTCAGTTCAATTATGACGGTGTCGTAAATACACTGGATCAAAGTATTTCAGGCGAGCAGCAGTTTAACTTCGCAGAAGGTCGCTTGTTCATCACCCTTGAAGGTGAAATGCGTTTCGAGCCAAACCGTAACCTAGACCACTCTGCGAGTGAAGACATTGTTAAGTCGATAGTCGTGACGTCGAATGACTTTGATAACGACCCGGTGACATCAACCGTTACTTTGACCATTACTGATGGTGATAACCCTACTATCGATGCTGTTCCGAGTGTTGCTCTTGAAGAATCGGATCTCGCTGATGGCTCATCACCAAGCGGCAGTGCGGTTAGCCAAACAGAAACCATCACTTTCACCAACCAAAGTGACGATGTTGAGAAATTCCGTTTAGAGCCTAGTGAATTTAACGTTGGCGATTCTCTCACGTCCGATGGTCTGGTGATCGAGATTAGAGAAGAACCTGCAGGTTCGGGTAATTATATCGGTTTCACGACTGATATTTCGAATACTGAAACTACCGTTTTCACTCTTGATTTCAGCAGTACTAATTTGGGTGAATACACCTTTACGCTTATCGAAGCGATTGACCACACGCCGATTCAAGGGAATAACGACCTCACATTCAACTTGCCTGTTTACGCCGTCGATAGCGACGGTGACGACTCTCTGATGTCTCCGTTGGCGGTGACGATCACCGATGACGTTCAAGTGATGGTCAATAGCTCACTCGATATTGAAGAGCCAACGGTCTCGGATTTAGCGGCAGGTACGCCGACCACGACAACGGTTAATGTTCTTGATGAAGAAGGCGCTGATGGAACGACCATTACTCAGTTGACCTACGATGGTGGAGCGGTACTAACACTTGACCAAAGCGATACGGGTGAACAGAAATTTGATGTTCCTGAGGGTTCGCTGTATATCACCCTACAGGGCGACGTGCGTTTCGAGCCTAATCGCAATCTCGACCACACAGGTGGAGACATTGTTAAATCGATAGTGGTGACCTCAAGTGATTCTGATAACGATCTTGTTTCCTCAACGGTTACGCTGACCATTACCGATGGCGATATTCCAACGATTGATAATGTACCAAGTGTTACGCTATCTGAATCCAACCTGAGTGATGGCTCTACTCCAAGCGGCAGTGCGGTCAGTCAAACTGAGACGATTACCTTCACCAACCAAAGTGATGATGTGACGAGTTTCCGTATTGAACCTACTGAGTTCAATATTGGCGGCCTTCTAAAATCGAATGGACTGACGGTTGAGTTGAAAGTCGACCCAAGTACGCCGGGTGGCTACATCGGCTTTGTGACGACGGCGCCTAATGTTGAAACGAACGTGTTCACGATTAGTTTTTCGGATACCAATATCGGTCAATACACCTTCACACTGTTGGAAGCGTTAGATCACGTTGATGGGCTAGGAAATAACAACCTAAGCTTTGACCTGCCGGTTTACGCTGTTGATAAAGATGGTGATGATTCACTGGTGTCTCAACTTAACGTGACCATTGGTGATGATGTTCAAATCATGCAAGGTGGTACGTTAGATATCACTGAACCAAATCTTGCAGACGGCACAGTGACAACCAATACCATCGATGTGATGCCAGAACAAAGTGCCGATGGTGCGACGATCACTCAGTTTACGTATGACGGTCAAGTTCGAACACTGGATCAAACGGACACAGGTGAGCAGCAATTTAGCTTCACAGAGGGTGAGTTGTTCATCACTCTTGAAGGTGAAGTACGCTTCGAACCAAATCGCAATCTAGACCACACGGTTAGCGAAGATATCGTCAAGTCGATAGTGGTGACCTCAAGCGATTTAGATAACGATGTGGTGACGTCAACGGTCACTCTGACCATTACTGACGGTGATATCCCAACCATTGATGCGGTGCCAAGTGTCACTTTCTCTGAAACGAATCTTGCAGATGGTTCTTCACCAAGCGGCAGTGCAGTAAGCCAAACAGAGACGATTACCTTCACCAATCAAAGTGATGATGTTGCGAGTTTCCGTATTGAGCCAACCGAGTTCAATGTGGGCGGTGCACTTAAATCGAATGGATTTGCGGTCGAGATAAAAGAAGATTCGGCTAATCCGGGGACTTACATCGGTTTTATTACTAATGGCTCGAACGCTGAAGTTCCTGTATTCACGATTACTTTCTCTACAAGTACTTTGGGTGAATACACCTTT
>NZ_JBFRTU010000106.1:0-22465 GCF_041474275.1 Vibrio sp. 10N.222.52.B7
AATCGATTAGATTTATTATGGCTACTTAGCTCAGTTGGTTAGAGCACATCACTCATAATGATGGGGTCGCAGGTTCAAATCCCGCAGTAGCCACCACTTATACAACGTTTTATTGAATCACCAATATTCGATATGACTATAAAGATTTGCTGCGGTCGTGGCGGAATTGGTAGACGCACCAGATTTAGGTTCTGGCGCCGAGAGGTGTGAGAGTTCAAGTCTCTCCGACCGCACCATTATTAAATAGAACCCAGCTTTTTAGCTGGGTTTTGTTTTATCTGGAATATGCAAATCTGCTAGCCAAGTCACCAAGTATTCTCTTCTATAACCTCACTTTTAATACGATTTTATAAGACAATGTCAGCTCCATTTTCTAATTGAGTATGACTAGCCTATGAAACCCCTCCCCTTAACGATCGGTTGCTACACAGATACACCAAGTAAAAGCCAAGGTGTTTATCAAACTCAGTTAGATCTAGAAACAGGAAAACTATTACCTCTAGAGCTGATCATCAAATGTACTAACCCCTCTTTTATTACTGTAACAAAGACTGGGATCTATACTGCATCGGAAGTGGACCAGCAAAAACAGCCCCAGCTCATTCATATACCTAATGTTGATTCACAGCTAACACACAATACAAGCCTCATCTCGGGAGATCACCCTTGTCACGTCGCGATAGATCCACACAATAAGTTTGCTATCACGTCGCAATACTCATCAGGCACATTCGATATTTTTAGCTTAAGTATCAACGGCAGCATCGATAAACGACTCAAAACAATCCAGATGGTTGGTTCCGGGCCAAACAAAGAGAGACAAACTAGCCCACACGCCCATCAATGCCTGTTCTTACAAAACTCACCACAGTTTGTGACTGTCGATCTCGGCACCGATCGCATCAACTTCTATTGCTTTGATGAAGAGCAAGAAGAGTTCCTTGATGAGCCAATGCAGTCTATTAAGGTGCCCGCCGGCAATGGACCTCGCCATTTAATCTTTAACAAAGCTGAAGACAGAGCCTATGTGGTCTGTGAACTCTCTGAAACGTTGCTGACTTTGGAAAAGGTTTTAGGCATTTGGAATGTAGTGGAAGAGATTGATGCATTGCCTAATATGGCGAAGGGAGAAGCAGCAGCTGCGATTAAGCTATCGCCTGATGAGCAATTCCTTTATGTGTCATGTCGACACCAATCAAGAATCAGTAGCTTCAAAATCGACTCTGAGACTCAAAGGCTGACTTTCATTGATAGCTACGACACTGAAGGCAAATTCCCAAGAGACTTCCATATAACGAACGATGGGAAATGGCTTATCGCCGCCAACCAGCACTCCAACAACATCACCTCATTCAAGCGAGATAATGAAGATGGGTCTTTGGTTTATACAGGGTACTCTTTAGAGATCGATGCACCGGTTTGTGTGACGCAACAGCGATAGTAGTCATCTGATACAAAAAAGGAGAGCATTCGCTCTCCTTCTTTTCATAAGCAGTCTTAAACGCTCAATTAGAGACCCAAAGCGTATTTCAATACTTGAGCTTTAATCGGGCCTGAATTTTCAGCTAGTTTTAGAGCAGCATTACGTACAAATTTCAGTGGGCCAATGTCGTTGCTGAATGTCTTGTAGAAGAAATCCATGCCACTTTGCATCATTAGATTGTCGCCTCTTCTTATCACTTCATAGCGTCTTGCTACAGACTGGTTCAATTCACCCTTTTCTTTGGTGATATCCAGCAGTACTGATACATCTTTGAAGCCTAAGTTAACACCCTGCCCAGCCAAAGGGTTGATGGTATGCGCAGAGTCTCCGACCAAAATACAGTTATTCTTCGAGTATGATTGAGCATGACGTCGTGTCAGAGGAAAAGAACCCGAATTCAAGACTTTGATATCACCTAACTCTTTAGGAAAGTGAGTAAGTACTTCGTTACGTAGTTTTTCAGGGGCCATTGCTGACAGTTGCTTAATACGCAGTGGAGAATCATACCAAACTAACGAGCCCAGCCCGACTTCTTGACCGTCAGAGGTTAGAGAACACAAAGGCAAAAATGAACGAGGGCCACTTGGTAGAAATTGCTGCCAAGTAATATCTTGCTGAGGTTGTTCTGTTTCTACATTGATAAGCATACAGTGTTGTCGATAATCCCAAGCCGTGATGCCAATTCCAGCTTGTTGGCGAACGGCTGAATTCGCACCATCAGCACCAACCACCCACTTCGCAGACAACTCAGCCCCTGATTGAAGCTTTACGATATTGATTTCACCAAACTCAATCACATCGAGCTTTTCTGGGCATAACAGTTCGAGATTGTCGTAGGCATCAAATTGAGACCATAAACCTAATTGAATGAGTCTGTTCTCAACGATATAGCCCAAACGAGGAAGGTCTAGTGAGGCAGCATCAAATCGAGTACGACACTCTGGGTGCTCCCACGTCTCTAAACGTTTATAAGAACACACTCGCATTGCTGCAATACTTTGCCATGCACCAAGATCTTCAAGCAAATCGACCGATGCTTGAGAAATCGCTGACACACGAATGTCCATCGCTTGCGATTCATCAAAAGCTTGTGGGGCAAAACCTTCGATCACCGCAACACTCAGACCTTGCTTTGCAAAACCGATTGCTGTTGCTGCGCCAACCATGCCGCCACCGACTACTACAATATCGTAACTGTTCATATTTCGTACTTATCAGTTTGATTCTTTGACTGTTTTTGATTGTACTTTTTCATAACTAACTTGTAACCAAAAACCTTATTCGAAAAAAGGGTTATCCCTTATGGCATATGGCGTTAACGATAATAAAAACCACTACATAAGAGATTTGTTCAGACTACTAGTCAGTCGGTTTTGAAACCAGTACAATACGCCGCTTGCCGCTAGAGCCTGTCATAAAATTGAATACCGAATTATGACAAACGGGGCTAGCGGATAAATAATGGGCGATTTGCTCCCTTAAATTAAACTAACGATCGAGCGAACATATAATGAGTAAGAAACTGCTAATTAAAACTTGGGGCTGTCAGATGAATGAATATGATTCATCAAAAATGGCCGACCTGCTTAACGCTGCAAATGGCTATGAGCTAACTGAAGTACCTGAGGAAGCAGACGTACTACTATTGAATACTTGTTCTATCCGCGAAAAAGCGCAAGAAAAAGTATTCCACCAGCTTGGTCGTTGGAAAACGCTTAAAGATAAAAAAGAAGGTGTGGTGATCGGTGTGGGTGGCTGTGTAGCGACTCAAGAAGGTGATCACATTCGTCAACGTGCACCTTACGTAGACGTTATCTTTGGCCCACAAACATTACACCGTTTGCCAGAGATGATTAAATCATCACTGTCTAACGAAAAGCCAGTAATGGATATCTCTTTCCCAGAGATCGAAAAGTTCGATAACCTGCCAGAGCCAAAAGCTGAAGGCGCGACGGCGTTCGTTTCTATCATGGAAGGTTGTTCTAAATACTGTACTTACTGCGTTGTACCATACACACGTGGCGAAGAAGTTAGCCGTCCAATGGATGATGTACTTTTCGAAGTTGCTCAACTTGCAGAGCAAGGCGTACGTGAAGTTAACCTGCTAGGTCAAAACGTAAACGCATACCGCGGTCCAACACACGAAGGCGATATCTGTTCATTCGCAGAACTGCTTCGTCTTGTTGCTTCTATCGACGGTATCGACCGTATTCGTTTCACAACAAGCCACCCGCTTGAGTTTGGTGACGACATCATTGAAGTTTACAAAGACACACCAGAGCTAGTGAGCTTCCTTCACCTACCAGTACAAAGTGGTAGTGACCGTATTCTTACGATGATGAAGCGCCCACATACGGCTATCGAGTACAAATCTATTATCCGTAAACTGCGTAAAGCTCGCCCTGACATTCAAATCAGCTCTGACTTTATTGTTGGTTTCCCTGGTGAGTCTAAGCAAGACTTCCAAGATACAATGAAGCTAATTAAAGACGTTGATTTCGATATGAGCTTCAGCTTTGTTTTCTCTCCACGTCCAGGTACGCCAGCGGCAGATTACCCATGTGATGTACCAGCACAAGAGAAGAAAGATCGTCTGTACGAACTGCAGCAAACGGTAAACACACAAGCTATGCGTTTCTCTCGTCTAATGTTAGGCACAGAGCAACGTATCCTTGTTGAAGGCCCATCAAGAAAGAACCTAATGGAACTTCGCGGCCGTACAGAAAACAGCCGTGTTGTGAACTTCGAAGGTTCTGCAGACCTAATCGGTCAATTCGTAGATGTGAAGATCACTGAGGTTTACACCAACTCACTACGTGGTGAGCTAGTTCGCACAGAAAAAGACATGGGTCTACGCGTTGTTATGACTCCAGCAGAAATGATGGAAAAAACAAAACGTGAAGACGAGCTAGGTGTAGCGACATTTACGCCATAGGCAATACAACTGTTTGAGCACAAAGCGCAAACACAAAGCTTGAAATTACCTAACTAAGTGACCATCTTAGAAATAGGGATATCACCATCAGAAGCCCGGTCTAAATCGGGCTTTTTGCTCTTTGTTTTATTTAAGAGCGAGTGGCACAAAATGAGAGGCTAATTTGAGCAATAAAATCGTTACCTTAGAGATAAATCTAGAACCAGCAGACAACAAGCGCTTGGCAAGTTTATGCGGACCATTTGACGACAACATCAAGCATCTTGAGCGTCGTCTGGGCGTTGAGATTAATTACCGTAGCAACTTTTTCACCATTGTTGGTAAGCCTCACACTACAGCCGCAGCTTTAGACATCATCAAACACCTCTATGTTGAAACGGCTCCAGTTAAAGGCAACATAATCGATATCGAACCAGAGCAAATACATCTGGCGATCACCGAGTCAGGCATTTTGGAGCAACACGTCGAGTCTGAAATTGACTACGGCAAAGAAGTGACCATTAAGACTAAAAAAGGCGTCATCAAACCTCGAACGCCAAACCAAGCACAGTACCTAATGAACATGGTGACTCATGACATCACCTTTGGTATTGGGCCAGCAGGTACAGGTAAAACCTACTTAGCCGTTGCTGCAGCAGTTGATGCACTTGAACGCCAAGAGATTCGTCGCATTCTATTGACGCGCCCTGCTGTTGAAGCCGGTGAGAAGCTTGGTTTCCTACCGGGTGATTTAAGCCAAAAAGTAGACCCATATTTACGTCCACTTTACGATGCGCTGTTTGAGATGCTTGGCTTTGAGCGAGTTGAGAAGCTGATTGAACGTAACGTAATTGAAGTTGCGCCACTGGCTTACATGCGTGGTCGTACATTGAATGATGCGTTTATCATTCTTGATGAGAGCCAAAACACCACGGTAGAACAGATGAAGATGTTCTTAACCCGTATTGGTTTTAACTCACGCGCTGTGATCACAGGTGATATTACGCAAATCGATTTACCTCGTGGTGCAAAATCAGGCTTACGCCATGCGACTGAAGTGCTCAATGAAGTCGACGACATTAGCTTTAACTTCTTCATGTCTGAAGACGTCGTTCGTCACCCTGTAGTTGCTCGTATCGTCAACGCATACGAGAAGTGGGAAGCAAAAGACCAGAAAGAGCGCAAAGAGTTTGAAAAGCGTAAACGTGAAGAGCGTGAAGCCAAACTTCTTGAGGCTCAGCAGGTAGTTACGACACAATTAGCAACACAAAATAGCTCTGTAATTGCAGAACAAGGTGATAAATAGATGTCTATTGAACTAGACCTGCAATTAGCGGTCGAAAATGAGCAAGGTCTTCCAACTGAGCAAGATATTCAGCTTTGGTTGGACAAGACAATTCCTCAGTTTCAAGAGAACGCTGAGTTGACGGTTCGTATCGTTGATACACAAGAAAGCCACCAGCTCAATCATGAATATCGTGGCAAAGATAAGCCAACTAACGTGTTGTCTTTTCCATTCGAGGCTCCTCCAGGGATCGAGTTAGATCTACTGGGCGACCTCATTATCTGCCGCCAAGTTGTCGAAAAAGAAGCAGAAGAGCAAAGTAAGCCTCTGCTAGCACACTGGGCTCATATGGTTGTACATGGCAGTCTGCATCTGCTAGGTTATGATCATATCGAAGATGATGAAGCTGAAGAGATGGAGTCACTCGAGACAGAAATCATGCAATCTATGGGGTTTGAAGACCCTTACATTCTAGAAAAGTAAATTGATTCTAGTAAAGTAGGTTGCAGAGAAACAATAACTCATCGAACCTGTGATTTTCACAGGAATCTGAGTTGTAACGTGTGCTATCACACTTCTGATAGCGTTATTTTTTGAGAAATCATGAACGAAGGTAACCCCCCCACTTCTGAGGGAAGTAAAAAATCTGAAGGTCCGAGTAGAAAGTCCTTCTTTGAACGCCTAGGCCAACTATTTCAAGGTGAAGTAAAAGATCGCCAAGAGCTCGTAGATGTAATCCGCGACTCAGAAATTAATGACCTAATTGACCACGACACACGCGACATGCTCGAGGGTGTTATGGAAATTTCAGAGATGCGAGTACGCGATATCATGCTGCCTCGCTCTCAAATGGTTACAGTTGAACGCACAGATGATCTAGATACATTGATTGCGCTCATTACTGATGCTCAACACTCTCGCTACCCAGTGATCAGTGAAGATAAAGACCATGTTGAAGGCATTCTATTAGCGAAGGACCTACTTAAGTATTTGGGTTCAGAAAGTGCTCCATTTGATATCGAACAAGTGATTCGCCCTGTCGTGGTTGTTCCTGAAAGTAAGCGAGTTGATCGCCTGCTTAAGGAGTTCCAAGAAGAGCGTTACCACATGTCTATCGTTGTCGATGAGTTTGGTGGAGTTTCTGGCCTGGTAACCATTGAAGATATCCTCGAAGAAATCGTTGGTGAAATTGAAGACGAGTTCGACGATGAAGAAGAGCTAGATATTCGTAAGCTGAGTAAGCATACCTTCTCTGTAAAAGCTTTAACCACTATTGAAGAGTTCAACGATACGTTTAACACTGCCTTTAGTGACGACGAAGTGGATACGGTAGGCGGCATGGTTATGACAGCACTCGGCCACCTGCCGGTTCGTGGCGAAATTGTAGAAATCGAAAACTACCATTTCAAAATAACATCAGCAGATAACCGTCGTGTGATTCAGCTACAGGTAACCATTCCTGACGAACAGCCTCTTCCGACTATCGAAGAATAACAACTTCTCTCTAAAGAGATGACAGAAATTAGATGACTAATACCTTTATTCATCGCCTATTACGGCCGCTTGCGGCCGTTTTTGTTGGCGCTATAACCACCCTTTCATTCGCTCCATACTCTATATGGCCTCTTGCTATTCTCAGCCCAGCTTTGTTGCTGTTACTGATCCACAACCGCTCTCCTAAAAGTGCGCTTTGGATTGGCTACGCATGGGGTTTAGGTCAATTCACCACAGGTATCAGCTGGGTATACGTCAGCATTGATGGTTTTGGCGGCATGCCACTGGCAGCCAACCTATTTTTGATGGCATTGCTTGTTGGCTACCTAGCCGTTTATTCAGGGCTATTTACCTGGGGTTTGAATAAATTCTTCCCTGCCAATAACCTAAGCCGCTTTTTCCTTGCAGCTCCTGCATTCTGGCTAGTCTGTGATTGGCTGCGTGGCTGGGTAATGACGGGCTTCCCTTGGCTTTGGTTAGGCTACAGCCAAATCGATTCGCCATTGGGTTCATTTGCACCGATTGGCGGCGTAGAGCTAGTAACTTTAGCGATCATTGTTTCAGCCTCTGCATTCACTTATGCGATTGTTAACCGGGCTTGGAGCATCGCTCTCATTCCCGCCGTCGTATTTAGCGCAGGCTTTGGTATTCGCAACATCGACTGGGTCACGCCGAACCCTGAAAAAACCACGTCAGTCGTCTTGATACAAGGCAACGTCGATCAAGACAGTAAATGGCTACCGAGTCATCGCTGGCCAACCATGATGAAGTACACCGACCTAAGCAGAGAAAACTGGGGAGCGGATATCATCATCTGGCCTGAAGCGGCTATTCCAGCATTCGAAGTTGAGATCCCATCTTTCCTACGTAACTTGGATAGCGCAGCGAAGATGAACAACAGCTCGATCATTACCGGTGTGCTGAATCAGTCTGAAGATAAGAAATACTACAACAGTGTTCTTTCTCTCGGTGTGAATCCATACGGTGAGTACAGCTACGATCCAGACGAACGCTACCATAAACACCACCTGTTACCATTTGGTGAGTTTGTGCCGTTTGAAGATATCTTGCGTCCATTAGCACCTTTCTTTAACTTGCCAATGTCATCATTTAGCCGTGGCGACTTTGTTCAACCAAACATAGTGGCAAATGGTCGTCACTTAGCGCCGGCACTGTGTTATGAGATCATCTTTAATGATCAAGTTAGACAGAACGTAACCGACGAGACTGACTTTATTTTAACGCTCTCTAACGATGCGTGGTTTGGTCGTTCGATTGGCCCTCTGCAACATATGGAAATTGCACAGATGCGTGCTCTGGAGCTTGGTAAGCCGGTTATTCGCTCGACCAACAACGGTGTGACGGCAGTTACTGATTACAAAGGCAATATAATCAAGCAAGTGCCTCAGTTTGAAACGGCAGTGTTAAAAGCTGAACTCATTTCAACGGATGGTCAAACGCCTTATCACACAGTAGGTACTTGGCCACTGTATATCTGGGCGATGCTCAGCTTGGTGATTGGTTGGGTAATTAGAAAGCCAAAAAGCTAGATTCGACGAAAAGTGATTTGAGGGTTGACTGATCGGGTCAACCCTTTTTCATTGCTGTGGTTTTGCGTTGATACGCTATGGTTCAGAAGCTTACGGTTTAAGGGCTTTACGACTAAACCCTTTAGAACCACATTTAATGCATGGAATGATATTGGTTGGGTGGTTATATTCGGTTTGGTGACCACACTCGTCACATACTAAGGTTCCCAAGCCAATGACTTCACCCGCTTGATACAAGCCTTGGTGTTCTAAGTCTTGGAACAGTTCAACCCATTCCACCTTAGTACGATCAGTAATATCCAACAGCCCTTGCCAAATAGAGTCCGCAATCATCAAATAGAATGGACCGCTTTTACTCTCTTCATAGCTTTCGGAAAACTCTTTTAAGTCCGACTTCACGTAGGCAGAGATCAATGAAAGCTCATCTTTAGTCATATCATTAGCTGCTTTCGCAAACTTGCCCGACGTTTCGATTTTGTTGTTGAGCTCTTCAGGGCTATGCTTCAGCGTTTCAATCACCTCTTCGACGACTTCTTCATAGAGCGCTTTTTTCTTCGGCATAACAACCTCCTTAAGATAACCAACCTTTTAGTGAGCAAACGGATGCGCTGCAATGCACTCCCGCTTACAAACAAATGCAATTCATACTCTTAAGTATAGTTGCCCTGCGAAATTCAGTGAAAATTACACAATCTACTAAGCGGCAACTGCAAGTATGAAGGGTATAACTATTGTTGTACTCAGCTCCTTTAGGTATTCTATGACGATCTGTAAGATTCTGTTCTAACCGAACTCACAAATTCCAAGATAACCGGATACCATCGATGCAAGAACAATATAACCCGCAAGAGATTGAACAAAAGGTTCAACAACACTGGGATAACAGCGAGACTTTCGTTGTAAGTGAAGACCCAAACAAAGAAAAATTCTACTGTCTTTCTATGTTCCCTTACCCAAGTGGCCGACTGCACATGGGTCACGTGCGTAACTACACCATCGGTGATGTGGTATCTCGTTTCCAACGTCTACAAGGCAAAAACGTAATGCAGCCAATTGGTTGGGATGCATTCGGCCTACCTGCAGAAAACGCCGCTGTTAAAAACAATACAGCACCTGCACCATGGACTTACGAAAACATTGAGTACATGAAGAACCAGCTTAAGCTTCTAGGCTTTGGTTACGACTGGAACCGTGAATTCGCAACGTGTACTCCAGAGTACTACCGTTGGGAACAAGAGTTCTTCACTAAGCTTTACGAAAAAGGCCTGGTTTACAAGAAGACATCTTCAGTGAACTGGTGTCCAAACGACCAAACAGTACTGGCAAATGAGCAAGTAGAAGACGGTTGTTGCTGGCGTTGTGACACTCCAGTAGAGCAAAAGAAAATTCCACAGTGGTTTATTAAAATCACTGAGTACGCTCAAGAGCTACTAGACGATCTAGACAACCTTGAAGGTTGGCCTGAAATGGTTAAGACCATGCAGCGCAACTGGATCGGCCGCTCTGAAGGTGTTGAGCTATCTTTCGCTGTTAACGGCGAAGAAGCACCATTAGAAGTGTACACAACACGTCCAGATACACTAATGGGTGTTTCTTACGTTGGTATCGCTGCAGGTCACCCTCTTGCAGAGAAAGCATCGAAGAACAACCCAGAGCTTGCTGCATTCGTTGAAGAGTGTCGTAACACTAAAGTTGCTGAAGCTGAACTCGCAACGATGGAAAAGAAAGGTATGGATACTGGCCTAACGGCTATCCACCCTCTTAACGGTCGTGTTGTTCCTGTATACGTAGCAAACTTCGTACTTATGGATTACGGCACAGGTGCGGTAATGGCGGTTCCTGCTCACGATCAACGTGACTACGAGTTCGCAACTAAGTACGGCATCGATATCATCCCAGTAATCAAACCTGAAGATGGTTCTGAACTAGACGTGTCTGAAGCGGCTTACACTGAAAAAGGTGTACTGTTTGATTCTGGTGAATTCGATGGTCTTGCGTTCCAAGAAGCATTCGATGCAATTGCTGCGAAGCTTGAAGCTGAAGGCAAAGGTAAGAAGACAGTAAACTTCCGTCTACGTGACTGGGGTGTATCTCGTCAACGTTACTGGGGCGCTCCAATCCCAATGGTAACCACTGAAGACGGTGAAGTTCACCCAGTACCAGCAGACCAACTGCCAGTCATTCTTCCTGAAGATGTAGTAATGGATGGCGTAACGAGCCCAATCAAGGCTGACAAGTCTTGGGCTGAAACAACATTCAACGGCGAACCCGCTCTACGTGAGACTGACACGTTCGATACGTTTATGGAGTCTTCTTGGTACTACGCACGTTACTGTTCACCGCAAGCAGACGACATTCTAGATCCAGAGAAAGCAAACTACTGGCTACCAGTTGACCAATACGTTGGTGGTATCGAGCACGCTTGTATGCACCTGCTTTACTCTCGTTTCTTCCATAAGCTTCTACGTGATGCTGGCTACGTGACGTCTGATGAACCGTTCAAGCAACTACTATGTCAAGGCATGGTTCTGGCTGACGCGTTCTATCACGAAAACGAAAAAGGCACCAAAGAGTGGATTGCACCGACTGACGTAACGGTTGAACGTGACGGTAAAGGTCGCATCGAAAAAGCAGTCGACGATCAAGGTCGTGAAGTTGAACACTCAGGCATGATCAAAATGTCTAAGTCTAAGAACAACGGTATCGACCCACAAGAGATGGTAGACAAGTACGGCGCTGATACAGTACGTCTATTCATGATGTTTGCATCACCTGCAGACATGACGCTTGAGTGGCAAGAGTCTGGCGTTGAAGGGGCTAACCGCTTCCTTAAACGTGTTTGGAAATTGGTTCACGCTCACTCTTCTAAGGGTGCTGCTGAATCTGTTGATGCTTCTGCGCTATCTGGCGACCAAAAAGCACTTCGTCGTGATATCCATAAAACTATCGCGAAAGTAACGGACGATATCGGCCGTCGCCAAACGTTCAACACAGCAATCGCTGCGATCATGGAATTGATGAACAAGCTAGCGAAAGCACCTCAAGAATCTGCACAAGACCGTGCAATCCTTGATGAAGCGCTAAAAGCTGTTGTTCGCATGCTTTACCCAATGACGCCACACATCTCTTACGAAATGTGGATTGCACTGGGTGAATCAAACGTAGACTCAGCAACATGGCCAACTTTCGATGAGAAAGCGCTAGTTGAAGACGAGAAAACTATCGTTGTTATGATCAACGGTAAGCTACGTGCGAAACTAACCGTTGCTGCTGATGCAACAGAAGAGCAAGTTCGTGAGCTTGGTCTAAACGATGAGAACGCTAAGAAGTTCCTAGATGGCTTAACTATCCGTAAAGTTATCTTCGTACCAGGTAAGCTTCTAAACATCGTTGCTAACTAATTTCGTTAGCACAATGCAATTGCTAAAGAATTAACGAACTTAATTCATCAAAAGCAGTCTGTAGACAGGGTAGCTAATTGCCCTGTCTACTTATTTAAGCGCTTTAGACTTGAGCCTAACCACTCAAACGAACTAAAGCCTTTAAATAAGTATTCTACCTTCATGAGAGCCATCAAATAATGCGCCTGATTTCACTATCTTCATTGAAAGTTACTGTTGTTGTTTTAACCGTCAGCCTATTAAGTGCGTGTGGTTTCCACCTACGTGGTGATTACTCCGTACCAGAAGAACTCAACAAGATCTCCGTAACCAGTTACGACCAATACAGTACGTTTACACGTATGATGAAAGGTCAACTGCGTATGAATGATGTAGAAATTGTGCCACCGGCTGAGAATACACCTAACCTGCATATTATTAGTGAGAGCGTAGGTGAGCGTACTTTATCGCTATACCAAAATACTCGTGCCGCCGAAATTGAGCTAACATTTAACGCTTCATACCGAGTAACGATCCCAGATCTTGGCTCAAAAACGTTCTCAACCAGTGTTACCCGTAGTTACCTAGATAACCCACTAACAGCCCTCGCAAAGTCGGTTGAACGAGACATGATCGAAGATGAGATGCGTAAGCTTGCAACAAGTCAAATCCTTCGTCAGATGGCTCGACTAAAAGCGAACATCGCAGCTGATAGCATGGATCTGGATGCGCTAGAACATGTTCAAGTGAAAGAGCTTGAGAAACAATACAACATCAAGAACGTCGAAATAGATCCAAGTTCTACTGAAACGACAGAGCCCGTCGAATCAGCTGAACAATAGGTTTATTTGATGCGTATTTTTGCTGACCGCTTATCAGAGCAACTTGCCAAACAGTTGAGTAATGTTTACCTCATTTTCGGTAACGAGCCTCTTCTGTTACAAGAGAGCCGAGAAGCGATTCAAAAGGTTGCAAAACAGCAAGGCTTTGATGAACGTCACCGCTTTGCGATTGATAACAGTCTGGACTGGAATCAAGTCTATGACTGTACTCAAGCATTAAGCCTGTTCTCTAGCCGTCAAATCATCGAGCTTGAGCTGCCGGAATCAGGAGTCAATGCTGCGATAGCCAAAGAGCTACTGGCAATCTCAGAGCATATCCACAGCGATATTCTGTTGGTCTTGATTGGCACGAAGCTAACCAAGGCTCAAGAAAGTGCTAAATGGTTTAAAGCACTGTCTAATCAGGGTCACTGGGTCAGTTGCCTAACGCCAGATGTCAGTCGGTTACCTCAGTTTGTCCAAGCGCGTTGCCGTCAAATCGGTTTAACGCCAGACCCTGAAGCGATTCAAATGCTGGCGCAATGGCATGAGGGTAATCTATTTGCTCTCACCCAAAGCCTAGAAAAACTGGCTCTCCAATACCCAGATGGAAAACTCACGTTAGTACGCTTAGAAGAATCGCTGAGTCGACACAACCATTTTACTCCATTCCATTGGAGTGATGCGTTATTGGCAGGCAAAGGTAACCGAGCACAACGAATCCTGCGTCAGCTAGAAGCTGAAGGTGTCGAACCCGTCATTTTATTACGTAGCATACAACGAGAGCTTGCTCTGCTATTACAAATGCAGCAACAAATGAAACAGATGCCGATTGGTCAGGTCTTCGAAAAACACCGTATCTGGCAATCTAAAAAGCCTCTTTATAACGCCGCGCTAACAAGAGTTTCGATTTCTCAATTACACTCTTTGTTCGCGTTGCTCACTCAAGCTGAATTGATGACAAAAACTCAATATGAGCAGTCGCCTTGGCCACTAATTCATCAGTTAAGCGTAGAGTTTTGTATCCCTTCAGCTTCAATACCATTCCACGCATAAAAGCGTGTTATATTCTAGGGTCGACAGCCCCTAAACAAAGCTAAATTCAGATTAAAGGAACACCCAGTGTTACGTGAAGAACTAAAAGATTTTCTTGCAGACAAAGCCGACGACATGAAAGCAGAATCGATTGTAACTATCGATGTAGAAGGCAAATCAAGCGTTACTGATTACATGATTGTTTGTACTGGCACCTCTAAACGCCATGTTGCCTCTATTGCACAACATGTTGCTAATGAAGTGCGTAAAGCGGGTATGCAACCTCTAGGTATGGACGGTCAGCAAGAAGGTGAATGGGTTGTTCTAGATATGGGCACAAGCATGCTTCACGTTATGCAAGAAGAGCATCGTGAGCTGTACCAACTAGAAAAACTTTGGGGCTAAGCTTTGAAGATCCAGTTAATCGCAGTTGGCACAAAAATGCCAAAGTGGGTTGAAGAAGGGTTTCAAGAATACAAACGCCGCTTCCCTCACGATATGCCATTAGAGCTCATTGAAATTACTGCAGGAAAGCGCGGTAAAAATGCAGATATTGCACGCATTCTTCAAAAAGAAGGTGAAGCGATGCTGGCTGCAGTTCCAAAAGGCAACCGTATTGTCACGCTCGATATCCCAGGTAGAAAGTGGGATACACCTCAACTTGCTGAGCAATTAGAAAGTTGGAAGCTGGATGGACGTGACGTATCTATCCTAATTGGCGGGCCTGAAGGATTAGCACCTGCATGTAAAGCGGCCGCAGACCAAAGTTGGTCTCTGTCTGCGCTTACTCTCCCTCACCCATTAGTACGCGTTATCATGGCTGAAAGCTTGTATCGAGCTTGGAGCATCACTGCTAACCACCCTTATCATCGAGAATAAGCGTTAATGTTACGTAAACGTAGCCAAATCCGCGATTACAAAGCAGAAGCACGACTATTTACTAGCCGTGCTTTTGTTGCGTTTGCGGGGATCATAGTCATGATGTCGATGTTGGTTGTTAACCTGTACAACATTCAGGTCAATCAATACCAAGACTATAAAACTCGTTCTAACGACAACCGTATCAAGGTCGTTCCGATCGCCCCTAACCGTGGTTTGATTTACGATCGCAACGGTATACTTCTTGCCGAAAACCGTCCTGTTTTCAATCTAGAAATCATACCCGAAAAAATTAAAGATATGGATGACACGCTTGCTCGTCTGCAAGCATTAATTGAGATCCCGCCAGAGCGTATCGAGCGCTTTAATCGTGATCGTCGTAATTCACGACGCTTTAAATCAGTACCTATTCTTAATCAACTGTCTGAAGAACAAGTTGCCGTCTTCTCTGTAAACCAACACAAATTCCCAGGTGTTGAAGTTACGGGAACTTTGAAGCGTTTCTACCCTTACGGTGATGTGCTCACTCACGTAATAGGCTATGTATCGCGCATCAATGACCGTGATATGCAGCGCTTGATGCGAGAAGAAAAAGACGCCAATTACCAAGCTACACGTGATATCGGTAAGTTGGGTATTGAGCGTTATTACGAAGATATGTTGCACGGTACAGCTGGCTACCAAGAAGTCGAAGTTAACAGTCGTGGACGAGTGATTCGTACCCTCAAATTTGTCCCTTCGGTTCCAGGCAAAGATATCGTACTTAACTTAGATATCAAGCTACAGCTATACGTACATAAGTTACTTGATGGCCGCCGTGGTTCAGCTATCGTTCTCGATCCGAAAGACAATGGCGTGTTAGCCATGGTATCGAGCCCAAGCTACGACCCAAACGCATTCGTGCATGGTATCTCGTCTAAAGGCTATAACGCGCTACTTCAAGACAAAAACCGCCCTTTGGTTAACCGTGCCACGCTAGGGATTTACCCACCAGCATCGACGATCAAACCCTTCATTGCTGTTGCTGCTCTGCAAGAAGGTGTTATTACACCAAACACTACGCGCAATGACCCAGGCTATTGGAAGATACCAAACTCAAAAACGAGACCATTCCGTGACTGGTTGCGTTGGGGACACGGTGTCGTGGATATAGAAAAAGCGATTGAAGAGTCGGTGGATACCTTCTTTTACCAAATTGCTTATGATCTCGGCATTGATCGCATATCCAAATGGATGATGATGTTCGGCTTTGGTGATTATACTGGCATCGATATCTACGAAGAAAGCAAAGCCAATATGCCAACTCGTGATTGGAAGATGGCCAGACACCGTGTGCCTTGGTATCAAGGTGATACTATTCCAGTTGGTATTGGACAGGGCTACTGGACTGCAACACCCATGCAGATTGCAAAAGCCACATCAGTTTTGGTCAATGAAGGTGAAGTAACCGCACCTCACCTACTTCGTTCAACCATTGATAACGGTCGTCCATTCGATGAACAAATCATGTCGGACATTGAAACTTACCCACCGCTAACCGGGGTTAAGAAGAAGTATTGGGATATCGCTCAGGAAGGTATGAGGCTGGCTAACCACGGTAAAAAAGGCACGGCAAGACGTTCATTCCAGAAAATGTCTTACCAAACCGCTGGTAAATCGGGTACCGCGCAGGTATTCGGCTTAAAAGAAGATGAAGAGTACAACGCGGATGAAATCGCAGAGCACTTACGCGATCACGCCCTCTTTACGGGTTACGCGCCTTTTGAAGATCCTGAAGCCGTCGTGACTATCGTTCTAGAGAACGCAGGTGGCGGTTCTTCTAACGGCGGCCCAGTAGTAAGAAGGATTTTAGACCATATTATCCTTGCAGAAGATTATCAAAGTGAGCCAATTAAATAATGAAACTTGATCCTTCAACTGGACGAAATAGAGCCCTATTCGAAAGGCTGCATATCGACCTGCCGCTTTTGCTTGGCATTCTGGTTTTAATGGGCTTTGCCCTGCTGATCATGTACAGCGCAAGCGGACAAAGCCTTGCGATGATGGACCGCCAGGCGATGCGCATGGCTCTGTCTTTAGGTGTGATGATCTTCCTAGCGCAAATCTCACCTCGTACTTATGAAACCTTGGCACCACTGCTATTTGTAGGTGGTGTCATCTTGCTATTGGGCGTGTTGTTCTTTGGTGAAGCCTCTAAAGGCGCCCAGCGTTGGTTAAACTTCGGCTTTGTTCGATTCCAACCGTCAGAGCTATTAAAGCTCGCGGTGCCTTTGATGCTGGCACGATTTATCGGTAAGCGCTCACTTCCACCAACATTCCAAACATTAGCGATCTCGCTAGTGATGGTGTTTGTACCGACGATTCTAATCGCAAAGCAGCCTGACCTAGGTACATCTATCCTTATCGCCGCATCTGGTATCTTCGTGATATTCCTGGCTGGTATCAGTTGGAAAATCATTGCTAGCGCGGCAATCGCATTAGGGGCATTTATCCCAATCCTATGGTTCTTCTTGATGCGTGAATATCAAAAAGTGCGTGTTAGAACCCTTTTTGATCCTGAATCAGATCCATTAGGTGCGGGTTACCACATCATTCAAAGTAAGATTGCGATAGGTTCGGGTGGTATATCAGGAAAAGGTTGGTTGCAAGGCACTCAATCTCAACTAGAGTTCATCCCAGAGCGTCATACTGACTTCATTTTTGCGGTCATCGCCGAAGAATGGGGCATGATCGGTATCTTGTTCTTGCTTGCGATCTACCTGTTTATTATTGGACGTGGCTTAGTGCTTGCGAGCCAAGCTCAAACCGCATTCGGTCGAATGATGGGCGGAAGTATTGTACTGAGCTTCTTCGTTTATATTTTTGTAAACATTGGCATGGTAAGTGGCATTCTACCTGTAGTTGGTGTTCCTCTTCCTCTAGTCAGTTATGGCGGTACTTCAATGGTTACCCTTATGGCTGGTTTTGGTATTTTAATGTCGATACATACACACAGAAAAGCATTCTCAAAGGCGACCTAATCGATGTCTATTACAACGTTTCAAAAAAAAGCATCCTTGGTTGAAGAGCTGCCAATCAAAAAAATAGTCTCTATCTTGGGGCTAGCGATTTTAATCAATGGTTGTTCTTCAAAGCAGCCAACAGGCCGCTACGATATTGATTCAGATATTGCACCAGACGCACCGATCTCAGTAGAGCATCTCGAGGATGCTCACCCTCAGTATGAACCTTATAGTTTAGGTGGTAACACGGATTACACTTTACGTGGCGAAGACTACAAGATCGTAAAGAAGACCGAAGGGTTTACTGAGAAAGGCAAAGCCTCTTGGTACGGTAAGAAATTTCATGGCCACTTAACGTCGAACGGCGAGATCTACGACATGTATTCGATGTCTGCGGCGCACAAAACATTGCCAATTCCAAGCTATGTAAAAGTGACGAATACTGACAACAACAAAACGACAATTGTTCGTATCAATGACCGCGGCCCATTCCATGAAGGCCGAATCATTGACCTTAGTTATGCGGCAGCTTACAAGCTCGATGTGTTGAGAACCGGCACGGCAAATGTTGAGATTGAAGTCATTACTGTGGCTATGCCAACCGACGCAAATAAAAAGGCTGCTTTACCGCAATTTATTATTCAAGTCGCAACATCTCCACATGAAGATAGGACCGAAAAGTTAGCGAAAGATCTAGCCGAAAAGCTAGAAGTAGCAACGTTCTTGCAGCCAAATGATGACAAATACCGTCTGATGATTGGGCCATTTCATGACTATGCTCTGACTCAAGAGAAATTAGAACAAGTTAAGCTAATGGGTTACCCGTCAGCTTATATAAAAAAACACACCCTAACTCGCTAATTAATCTAACAGTTACTTCTGGTAATCAGCGCTCTGGTGTGACAGAGTGATTCTGTTAATATATGAATAGTTCACCAAATAATTGCATTCAAAATGATTAAATCTAATAAACTTGTTAAATCGATTTTTGCTACTTCTGTTGCTCTTTCTGCAACGATAGCTACATCGTCATTCGCCGCTCCTATTGTTGTTCCTGATGCACCTCAAATCGCCGCTAAAGGTTTTGTTCTGATGGATTACCATTCAGGCAAAGTACTAGCAGAGGAAGAGATGAATACTCAGCTTTCTCCAGCAAGTTTAACCAAGATGATGACGAGCTACGTGATCGGCCAAGAGCTCGACCGTGGCAACATCAACCTAAACGACGATGTTGTAATCAGTGAAAATGCTTGGGCTAAAAACTTCCCAGATTCATCTAAGATGTTCGTTGAAGTGGGCACTACGGTTAAAGTTGAAGAATTAAACCGCGGTATCATCATTCAATCAGGTAACGACGCATGTGTTGCTATGGCTGAACACATCGCTGGCTCTGAAGATGCATTCGTTGACCTAATGAACGCTTGGGCAAGCTCTATCGGCATGAAAGACACGCACTTTGCTAACGTGCACGGTCTAGACAACCCGAACCTATACTCAACGCCTTACGATATGGCGCTACTTGGTCAGGCGCTGATTCGCGACGTACCAGACGAGTACCGTATCTACTCAGAGAAGAAATTCACATACAACGGCATCACCCAATACAACCGTAACGGTCTGTTATGGGATAAGAGCATGAACGTTGATGGCATCAAAACGGGCCACACAAGCAATGCAGGTTACAGCCTAGTAAGCTCAGCGACAGAAGGCAAAATGCGCCTAGTGGCTGTAGTTATGGGCACCAAGAATGCGAATGCTCGTAAAACAGAAAGCAAAAAACTGCTTAGCTACGGCTTCCGCTTCTTTGAAACAGTGGCACCACACACAGCCGGTGAAACCTTCGTAGAAGAGAAGATCTGGATGGGTAGCAAGGACACAGTTGCACTGGGTGTCGACGAAGATACTTTCGTAACGCTACCTCGTGGTCAAGCTAAGAACCTGAAGGCAAGCTTCGTTCTTGAGAAAGAGCTAGAAGCGCCAATCAGCAAAGGCGATGTAGTTGGTAAACTATTCTACCAAGTAGACGGTGAAGACGTTGCTGAATACCCACTACTAGCACTTGAAGATGTAGACCAAGGCAGCCTATTCAGCCGTCTATGGGACTACCTAGTTCTTCTGTTCAAGGGTTTATTCTAAACAAGCAAAAGGTTTGTTCTAGGTAAAACCCAAGCTTGTTGTATAGCTAACCTAATGAGTAAGTTCATGATTTACTCATTAGCGAACCAAAAGCCGCCATGTGCGGCTTTTGTTGATCTTGAGTTCGGTGATATTTACACGTAATATTCCGCCTTATTACTCGTGTCTGTTGACCGAACACGCTTTTTATCGACATTTCGCCAATTTGCGAGAGTCTAGCCTTTTGGAGCTAATCATGAACATCAATTCTGATGCAAAACTAAAAGACCTCTTAGAGTTCCCTTGTTCATTCACTTACAAAGTAATGGGCCACGCTAAGCCAGAACTGACTGAGCTAGTACTAGAAGTGATCCAGCGTCATGCTCCTGGTGACTACAGCCCAACGCTAAAACCAAGTGCGAAAGGTAACTACCACTCTGTTTCTATCAATATTACTGCGACTTCAATTGAGCAAGTAGAAACTCTTTATAAAGAACTGGGCGAGATCGAAATCGTTCGTATGGTTCTGTAATCTCCGATTACACATGAAAAACAGCGGCTTATTGCCGCTGTTTTTGTTTAAAGCGCCCTATCTAGCTCAAATTCATTCAACTTAATTTTCAATAAATACAAAGAAAGTTGAAAAACCTTGCAGTCCGTCTGTAGTTAGAATCATGTTTCGCGTTTATAATGCGTTCACTTTATTAATCCTTGAGGGAGTGCAGCTTTGCAAAATAAGCTAATCGTAAAAAAATTAGGCCGTCAGGATTACGAACCTGTATGGAAAGCCATGCATAAGTTCACAGACGAACGCACGGAAGAAGACCTAGACCAAGTTTGGTTGGTTGAACACAACCCTGTCTTCACTCAAGGACAAGCAGGCAAAGCTGAGCATGTATTAAATGCCGGTGATATCCCTGTAATACAAACCGACCGCGGTGGCCAAGTGACTTACCACGGCCCAGGCCAATTAGTGGCTTACTTTCTGATTAACATCCGCCGCAAGAAATTCGGAGTACGTGATTTGGTTACTCATATCGAGAACCTCGTAATCAATACTCTGAAAGCTTACAATATAGATTCAGCTGCCCGACCTGACGCTCCTGGTGTTTATGTCGATGGCAAGAAAATCTGTTCACTTGGATTACGTATTCGACGTGGCTGCTCGTTCCACGGGTTAGCACTCAACGTCGATATGGACCTGTCTCCATTCCTACGTATTAACCCATGTGGTTACCAAGGTATGGAAATGGCGCAGGTAAGCCAACTCGGCGGACCAAGTGAACTAGAAAACGTTGAGCAACAGTTAATACAAGAGCTCGTAGAGCTACTCGGCTATGACCAAGTAGACATTCAAGCCACCAGTAACATTACAGCAGAAGCATAAAATCATGAGCAAACCAATCCAAATGGAAAAAGGCGTTAAATATCGTGACGCTGACAAAATGGCATTAATTCCCGTAAAGAATATGCCTGCTGAACAGAAAGAAGTTCTACGTAAGCCTGAATGGATGAAGATTAAACTTCCTTCAGACAGCCATCGTATTCAAGAAATCAAATCAGCAATGCGTAAAAACAACCTGCACTCAGTTTGTGAAGAAGCGTCTTGCCCTAACCTAGCCGAGTGTTTCAACCACGGTACGGCAACGTTTATGATTCTTGGCGCTATCTGTACTCGTCGCTGCCCGTTCTGTGATGTTGCCCATGGTCGTCCTGTTGCTCCTGAAGCTGAAGAGCCGAAGAAACTGGCTAAAACAATTCAAGACATGAAACTGAAGTACGTTGTAATCACTTCAGTTGACCGTGATGACTTGCGTGACGGCGGTGCTCAGCACTTTGCTGACTGTAACCGTGAGATTCGCGAACTCAACCCAAATATTCGTATCGAAACACTGGTTCCAGACTTCCGCGGTCGTATGGACGTTGCGCTTGACCTAATGAAAGACAACCCGCCAGATGTTTTCAACCACAACCTAGAGACAGCGCCACGTCTATACCGTAAAGCGCGTCCAGGTGCGAACTACAAGTGGTCTCTTGATCTACTGAAGAAATTCAAAGAGCAGCACCCTGATATCCCAACAAAATCAGGTGTGATGATGGGTCTTGGCGAGACAAAAGAAGAGATCGTTCAAGTACTGAAAGACCTTCGCGAACATGGTGTGACTATGCTGACACTAGGTCAATACCTAGCACCAAGCCGTCACCACTTACCAGTAGAACGCTACGTGCCGCCTTCTGAGTTCGATGAGCTGAAAGAGATTGCTCTAGAGCTAGGCTTTACTCACGCAGCGTGTGGCCCGTTTGTACGTTCTTCTTACCATGCGGACTTGCAAGCTCAAGGTATGGAAATTAAGTAATCACGATTGCTTAACGAACAATGCAAAGGCGCTGAATATTATGTTCAGCGCCTTTTTTCTATCTTGTTCGTGCCGCTATAGCTTTATATTTCGTGCCACTAAGCTTTATATAAAAACAACAAAGCCACTCTTTATGAAGTGACCCCGTAA
>NZ_JBFRTU010000107.1:0-5635 GCF_041474275.1 Vibrio sp. 10N.222.52.B7
GGAAAGCCGCGATGAACCTTTTTTATTGACGGCCTTTAACTGACTAATCTTGTTAACTGACCTAAGTTACTGACTCAGCTCACTGAACTTCGGCAAGCTTTTCACAAACCTCTGGTGTACATCCATATAAGTTTGCATATAGATTTCATCGATATTGTCACCACTCGGGAAGCTGGATGAGAAATCTACGTGGTTGCGGTCAATCGACAATTTAGCCGCCTCGACAATATGAGCAATGAACATTCGAGGATCTTCCAAGCCGATAGAGATACGCATTGTCGTCGGTTTGATACCGGCTTCATTGAGCGCTTCATCACTGAGTTCTGAGTGCGTAGTCAGTGCTGGACACAGCGCCACTGTATTGGTTTGCCCTAAACTTACTTGCATGCCGATAGCGGGCTCAAGCATGTCGAAGAACTGTTTGAAGCCATCTCGATTGATTGGCGCACGGTCGCCATTGCCTTCCATATCGATAGTGAAAAGCGCCGCTGGTAGCCCCAAGTACATGTTGTTCTGGCAGTGTTCATAGTTATCACTATCTGGCAAAGCAGGACACGACACATTGATGTCTGGGTGAGCATCAAAGATCTTCGCGAGAGTCAGTGTATTAATCGTTTTTTGCACCACTCGCATCTCATACGTTTTCATACCATTGAGCACTTCAAACGCTTTATCTGCATCTAGGAATGCACCCTTAATGTAGTACACATTCCAAAACAGCGTTTCGTTCCATCGGATTTTGGCCTCATCACCGTTGGGCTTGGTGAAAGTGACCTCCTCTCCTTTTGGCACAAACATAGTCTCATTGCGACCAATCACAACCCCAGCAGTTGTGGTGCCAGAACCCGCCAGTTCTTTGGTGTAGGAGTGAATCACATAATCTGGTCTTTCCATCACATCGTCACGTTTTAGTACTGGGTGCAACATTGGTGTACCCACTGTTGAGTCAACAATCACATCCCAACCACGAGAGTGACCAGCTTTACTGATGCTAGCAACATCCAACACGTATCCATGCGGGTTACACGGTGACTCTAGGTAAACGTAGATTTTCTTACCTGCAGCGATGCGATCTGCGTATTTATCAGCAACCTCATCAAGGCGCGTCGCAAACTCATCACCGGAGTAACCATCCACCCACTCTACCGCGACATTCAGATTAGAAGGTTTTCCAAACCAATCTTCCAACAGCTGGTAAGAACCACCGTAGATATTGCGTGAAGCCAAAACAATGTCTTCATGCCCGAGCAAGTGGCTCAACAACCCATCAATAGCCGCCATACCCGAGTTAAAGTTCCATGCGAGGTATTCGTTGGCTCTAGAGCCTGCCTCGATATCAACCATATGGTTAGCCAGTGAAATCGATGTAGGGTTAAGCAGTCGAGAATATATATCGTGCAACGGCTCTTTACCGTTAAACGCATCTTCAATCCATTCTGTACACGCAAACAAATAGGTCGCGGTACGTGTAATCACAGGGCTTGCAGAAAATATAGCAGCGACATTATCGAAAATTGGATACGCACCTTTAGACGCAAAATTACCATTATTGGTGGCAATAGACTGGTAAGTGGCGCGCATTGGGTTTTGCAGATTATCGAGGATCTTAGCGATCTGGAATGACAAAAAACGTTTGGCGTTAAACCAAGCGATTCGGTCACTTTTATCGAGCTCTGAAAGTCCATCAACCGTCAATGCCCAAAGATCGTGTGTCTTGGTATTGGCTTGGTACAGTGTCGTCGCCAGTTCAATCAGCGTGATGCCGTAATCGCTATTTGGGTCGATACCAAAATGCTTTGCTTGCTCAACGGCAAGAGCTTCTGCTTGTTCGTGTTTGGTGGTTTTACGCAGCGGGCTAAGTTGAGTTGAAGTATTCATAATTCCTAAGTCATTCCATGCTTGTTGTTCCTTCTTTAATTTTAGTTTTGGGCAGATGTTAAAAATTGCTATTTGCGAAGTAAGACATACACTTTGAGCAATAATATTGCCAAACTAAATTCAATATTGATGGATTATGCCAATGGACGAGATCGACAAGAAAATACTGGCTGAACTGCAAAACAACGCTCGGCTGTCTAATCAAGAGTTGGCCGATCGAGTAGCACTGTCGCCCTCTCCTTGCTTACGCCGAGTTCGAGCATTAGAGAAACAGGGGATTATTCGCGGCTATCACGCCAGTGTCGACCAAGAAGCGTGTGGCCTGCCAGTCAATGTGTTTGTGTTGGTGAAACTTGAAAAGCCGACAGAAGAGAACATGCGAGACTTTGAGCAGCACATTGAAGTGATTGACGAGGTGTTAGAGTGTTTTCTGATGACGGGCAATCACGACTACCTATTGCATGTAGTCAGTGAATCGCTAAAAAGCTACGAGCAGTTCATCCGTAAACAACTAACTCGCCTGCCTAATATTGCTTCTATTGAATCGAGCTTCGCCTTCGGTCAGGTAAAAACTAAGACCAAGTTGCCAGTGAGGTAATTAGAAACGACTTAATTTGTCTGTGCTGAAGGCATTGGATAATCATCTCCAATCATACAGATAAGAGCGCCACCAAAAGCTTTTTCGTAACGTATTTTTCCTGTCGCATCTGAGCTTTCTATACTCGAACTGCCGTCCACAATCTTATTAATTTCTTGTGCGACTTTTGTTGGTACCAACCAGATACAAGCTGCAACAGAGCAAGTGGATGATGACGATTCGCAACCTGTCTCGGAGCTTCCTCGTGCCCATTGGCTGCCCTTTTCCTTAAGCAGTAATTGCGTTGCTATGTAATCTGGGTGGTCGATGTACTGATCACCACCTATCCATGTATCGCCATAAGGTAGATATGGTCCTCGCCATGTTGATAAGCCCGGATTTGCAATTAAGTGATTGATGTTTAAGTAGCCGAAGTTCGTATCGGTATCGGAAGCAATAGGAGGCAGAGAGCCATTATCACGAGAATATTGCTCAGCGGCATCCAAAACAGTATTCAGTTGGCCGATTAGAAATTTTGCCTCGTCGACACGGGACATACGGTTCCCGAACTGGTTGTAGATAAAAAAAAGCGGCAATGAGCATCAGTAAGCCAAACGTTACAAGTTTCCATTTTTTTATCTGACGCAGAAGTTTCAACATCTATTTTATCTCTCATCAAGAAGGTTCTGATAACGCTAAGGTCGTCCCTATGAGAAAGATTATACCAGAGTAAAATCAAGCGTTTTGCATTGAAACTTACTTGTCCATGTCTGCGGAAAATAAGCCTAGCTCTAATGTGCCCAACTTCGATTTAGAGCCTCCCTAAAAACAAACAATCATCACACCCGACTTCACTGACTTAACCCTCAAATCAACCTTGTATTGAATTGCTCCGTAAAACAAACCAAAGCGATGGAAATCGATTCGAAGTGATCGTTTTATCGGACTGTCATCTAATTTTTGTACTTTGATATAACAAATAGCTCAAAAGTTATTGAGCGATCGTTCAATTATATCAAATTTTCCACTATAGTTGATTGGTCAAACAACTCACAACAAGGAAAAGTTATGAATCCAAATACCGAATCTCAATCAACGCCGACTCGATCTATCCCTCAAGAAGCATTTGATTGGTACGACGAATATGCACACGGCCTGATTGATCGCAGAGAGTTTATGGCTCGTCTATCTGGGCTAGCTGTACTTGGCTTAACCATGACGACGCTAACTTCCGCACTGATTCCTAATTATGCGCAGGCAGAGCAAGTCTCTTTCAATGACCCTTCCATCAAAGCAACCTACGAGAAGTTTCCTTCACCTAAAGGACACGGCGAAGGCTATGGTTACTTGGTTGTACCCAAAGAGTTAGAGGGCAATGCGCCTGTTGTATTGGTCATTCATGAAAATAGAGGCCTCAATCCATACATAAAGGATGTGGCAAGACGACTCGCAGCGGCGGGGTTTATTGCGTTTGCACCTGATGCACTCTATTCGCTTGGCGGATATCCAGGTAATGATGATGAAGGTCGAACGATGCAGAAGTCGCTATCAAAAGAGAAAATCGAAGAAGACTTTATCGCAGCGGCAAACTTCTTGAAGTCCCATGAAAAAAGTAACGGTAAGCTAGGCGCAGTCGGTTTCTGCTTCGGTGGCTATATCGTGAATATGTTGGCCGCTGTCATGCCAGAGCAACTCGATGCAGGCGTTCCATTTTATGGTACTCCTGCCGCACCAGATTTAAGAAAAAATGTAAAAGGCCCCTTGCTCATCCAATTTGCGGGAATCGATAAACGCGTGAATGCGACTTGGCCAGATTATGAAGCCGAACTCAAAGAGAACGAAGCAGACTACACAGCTTACATCTATGACGGCGTGAACCATGGCTTCCATAACGATTCAACTGGCCGCTATGCTGAAGAAGAAGCAGAGTTAGCTTGGAAACGTACACTTGAGTTCTTTAACCAAAAGCTTTCTTAATAGTTAGCTTTACTGAACCCGTTTTCTTTAGATTCCGAGTGACTGCCCTATTCCCTACAAAACCCAAAAGGCCTCGCACTCGCGAGGCCTTTGTTGGTCGGTAATCAGTTCCTCCCTTTTCCCATTACCAACAATAGGTTTGAGATGTAAACCAAGGGGGTTAGAAGGGGATTGTCGGTCGAGTCTCACGTACAGAAGCCTCGTTGATTCACTGACTTAACCGCTCATCAATGTAACTTCGCTTCAAACAAACCTATTGACCCGATCGCGCAAATAGATAATATAGATAGCTAGACGTCTACATGTCTTTTATTTATTAAATGGAGTTATCATGAACAGCTACAAAAAAATCACAGCATCCCTGTTGGCATTAGCTTTCGTATTCGGTGTAACAGGATGTGGAAAAAAAGACGAGGCTGTCATCAAGATTGGGGCGACAGTTGGCCCACATGCACAAGTTGTACAAGCTGTTGCCAAAGAAGCAGCAAAGCAAGGGATAAATATTGAACTCGTCGAGTTCTCAGACTATATCACCCCTAACGCAGCATTAGATGATGGAAGTATCCAACTGAACAGTTACCAGCATCAGCCATTCCTCGATAACTTTAATGCCAATCACGATAGCCAGTTAGTTTCTATCGGACGTTCAATTTTGATGCGTATGGGCGTTTACTCGAACAAGTACACTTCGCTTGATTCTATTCCCGAAAACGCTCGAATCGCGATTCCAAACGATCCAACGAATGGCGGGCGTGGACTATTACTGCTTGAAGATGCAGGGCTGATCTCATTAAAAGACAACGCTGGTTTCAACGCGTCTTTAAACGATATTGTTAGCAACCCGAAGAACATTCGATTTGTTGAAGTGGATGCCGCGCAGCTACCCCGCTCTCTTGACGATGTAGATGCTGCTGCAATCACCATGAACTATGTAATGTCGGCTGGACTCGCCCCTAAGAAACAAGGCATTTACTTAGAGAAAAAAGACGCACCTTTAGCAGTGATGGTTGTTGCGGCGCGAGAAGAAGACAAAAATAATGAAACGTATAAAAAGATCATCTCAATTTACCACTCACAAGAGATCAATGACTTTTTAGACAGCACTTTCAAAGGCACCATAGAAGCCGCAAATTAAGCTAAATAATCCAAATAAATCATTTCAGATTTGGCGTTGCATGATACCGATGAAGCAACGCCAGATTT
>NZ_JBFRTU010000108.1:0-747 GCF_041474275.1 Vibrio sp. 10N.222.52.B7
CCTAAATCACGTGAAACACGTGCACCATTAGTGGAAGAGCTGGTTCGTTTTAAAGACCGTATCTCACCTAAGTTCCAATACCTAGCATCAGCGCCAGTTGCTGACCCTGATGGTAAGCCGACAGTGGTTCGTTTTAGTCGTAAGACCAAAGAAAACTACGTGCGTACTGAAGTAGATGGAAAACCGTCCGGTTGGACTGCGTTGTACATCGACGGTAAGTGGGAAGTTACGGATAAGCGTAAAAAGCCTAAAGAGAAATAACTGAACGTTATTGATGAAAAAGCAGCCTAATGGCTGCTTTTTTTTGATCTCAATATGACTAAATATGCAACTTGTTGACCTGGTGTTTCGTCTGCGAGAATTTATTAAATTCACATCGCAAAATAAATAATGCCAATTAATCAGATTTTCTTATGCAACTTTAACGAGAATGTAACTTAATTAAAATATTGTAACTCACAGATCAGCGTTTAGTTGTATACCTGATGTGTGTCGGGTGTTAATGTAATGTTTCGTCTGGACGGTGTAGTGTGAGCTGCTTTAAGTCTTAGGAAAGCAATCAGCTTACGTACCACAGAATGGCGTATTAAAAATTGAATTCGGCCGAAAAGTCGATAACGTATATAAAACCAAGTGCAAAGAATAGTGCACACATAACAACGTTTGGCTTAGGATATTGTCACTGTATGTGAATGGATATTCGCTAAATACCGAAATAAGTGTTGGTGCTCATCCCCCAGAGGAAGA
>NZ_JBFRTU010000108.1:1528-1710 GCF_041474275.1 Vibrio sp. 10N.222.52.B7
ACATCGACAAGCTATAGATATATGGAGAATAAAATGGCTGGTGTATTGGGAATGATTCTTGCTGGTGGTGAAGGCTCTCGCTTAAGACCTTTAACTGAATCTCGCAGCAAACCCTCGGTTCCTTTCGGTGGTAGTTACCGCTTAATTGATTTCGCTTTGAACAACTTCGTTAATGCTGATCT
>NZ_JBFRTU010000109.1:0-2721 GCF_041474275.1 Vibrio sp. 10N.222.52.B7
CAGTAAAGATTAACGTGCCGTCTTCTTCAACGCTGAACTGTTGATCTTGAGGGACTGGCAGGTCATTAACTGGATTAACGGTTAGGTCTGCTGATGCTTGAACTGTATTAGTACCATCAGAGATATCAAAGCTGATATCGATGTCGCCATTGAAGTTCTCATCTGGTGTAATGGTAAAGCTGCCATCGTCGTTTTGAGTAACTGTCGCATCACCACCAACCGTTAGGTCGCTAGCGGTCAAGTCATCGCCTTCCACGTCAGATGCTTGCGATAGAAGCTGCTCTTGGCTTAAACGAATCGAGCCGTCTTCATCAACTGAGTACGCTAGGTCACCCGATACAGGTGCATCATCAACCGCGGTTACGCTTACGTCGATGTTTGCAGATACCGTATCGGTGCCGTCAGACACATCAAAACCGAAGTTTACGTCGCCATTGAAGTTTTCATTCGGCGCAAAGGTGTACGTACCATTACCGTTGTCGGTAAGAATGCCGTCGCCGCCGTCGTAGGTCACGCCTTCAACAGTCAGGTTATCACCTTCAATATCTGTAGCACCTGTTAACAGGTCAGCATCTGTGAAAATTAACGTACCGTCTTCTTCCACGCTGAACTGTTGATCTTGAGGCACTGGCAGGTCATTAACTGGGTTAACGGTTAGGTCTGCTGAAGCTTGAACAGTATTGGTGCCATCTGAGATATCAAAGCTGATATCGATATCGCCATTGAAGTTCTCATCTGGCGTAATCGTGAAGCTGCCGTCATCGTTGGCTACAACCGTCGCATCACCACCAACTGTTAAGTCACTTGCGGTTAGATCTTCGCCTTCTACATCGGACGCTTGAGACAACAGCTGATCTTGGCTCAGTGTGATTGAACCATCTTCGTTAACGTTGTAAGCCAAATCACCAGACACTGGCGCATCATTGATTGGTAATACGTCAACATTGATGACGGTTTCCACTTCTGCACCATCTTCATCACGAATGGTGACATCAAGCTGAACTTGGCCATTAAAGTTCTCATTTGGAGCGAAGCTGCAAGTGCCGTCACCATTTACTGAGAAGATACCCTCAGGGCCATCGTAGCTAATACCAACAAGATCAACATCCCCTTCTACATCTGAGGCGTTAAGCAACACTTGAGACTCACTGAAGGTAAGTACTGAGTCTTCATCAATGGTGTAAGACGTAGGGCCTGCAACCGGCGGATCGTTCACTTCAAGAACATTGATGCCCGCGGTCGTTGAGTCGGTCGCACCATCTTCATCAGCAACAACCACATCCAGTGCAATTTCACCGCTGAAGTTCTCATTTGGCGAGAAGGTGTAAGTGCCGTTACCATTGATTTCGAGGACACCGTCGCTACCAGAGTAAGTCACGCTGTCTATCGATACATCACCTTCAATATCTGAAGATGTTGCCAATAGTTGTGCATCAGAAATGGTAATCGAATTATCTTCATTCACCGTGTAGGACGTTGAGCCCGCAACAGGCGGATCGTTCTCAGGAGTCACGCTAACATCAATGTTTGCAGACACGGTATCGGTACCGTCTGACACATCGAAGCTAAAGCTCACATCACCATTGAAGTTTTCGTTTGGAGCAAAGCTATATGATCCCTCACCCAAGTCAGTCAGTACGCCATCAGTGCCTTCATAAGTGATGCCCTCAACCGTCAGGTTATCACCTTCAACGTCTGTCGCGCCTGTAAGCAGATCCGCGTCTGTGAACTGTAAAGTACCGTCTTCTTCAACACTGAATTGCTGATCTTGAGGAACTGGCAGGTCATTGATTGGGTTAACGGTTAAATCGGCTGAAGCTTGAACGGTATTGGTGCCATCTGAGATATCGAAGCTGATATCGATGTCACCGTTGAAGTTTTCATCTGGCGTAATCGTGAAACTGCCGTCATCGTTTTGAGTAACGGTTGCATCACCGTCGACCGTTAAGCCGCTAGCAGTAAGGTCATCGCCTTCCACGTCAGAGGCTTGAGAAAGCAGCTGCTCTTGGCTTAGACGAATCGAACCGTCTTCGTCGATTGAGTACGCTAGGTCACCAGACACAGGCGCATCATCAACCGCAGTCACACTCACATCGATGTTTGCAGAGACCGTATCGGTACCGTCAGATACATCAAAACCGAAGTTTACGTCACCATTGAAGTTCTCATTTGGCGCAAAGGTGTACGTACCATTACCGTTATCAGTAAGGATACCGTCGCCACCATCGTAGGTCACACCTTCAACCGTTAGGTTATCACCTTCAATGTCGGTAGCGCCTGTTAATAGGTCTGCATCGGTGAAGATAAGCGTTCCATCTTCTTCAACACTGAACTGTTGATCTTGAGGTACTGGCAAATCATTTACTGGGTTAACGGTTAGGTCTGCAGAAGCTTGAACCGTATTGGTGCCATCAGAGATATCGAAGCTGATATCGATGTCACCATTGAAGTTCTCATCTGGCGTGATGGTGAAGCTGCCGTCATCATTAGCTACAACCGTCGCATCTCCACCAACCGTTAGGCCGCTAGCAGTAAGGTCATCGCCCTCTACGTCAGATGCTTGTGATAGCAATTGCTCTTGGCTTAAACGGATAGAACCGTCTTCATCGATTGAGTACGCTAGGTCGCCAGACACTGGCGCATCATCAACGGCAGTTACGCTCACGTCGATGTTTGCTGATACCGTATCGGTTCCGTCAGAGACATCGAAGCCGAAGTTTA
>NZ_JBFRTU010000109.1:3098-3307 GCF_041474275.1 Vibrio sp. 10N.222.52.B7
GTGAAACTGCCATCATCGTTTTGAGTAACGGTTGCATCACCGCCAACCGTTAGGCCGCTGGCCGTCAGGTCATCGCCTTCCACGTCAGAGGCTTGAGAAAGCAGCTGCTCTTGGCTTAGACGAATCGAACCGTCTTCATCGATTGAATAAGCTAAGTCACCAGACACAGGCGCATCATCAACCGCTGTTACGCTTACGTCGATGTTTGC
>NZ_JBFRTU010000110.1:0-420 GCF_041474275.1 Vibrio sp. 10N.222.52.B7
TCGATGTAAGTGTGACTGCCGTTGATGATGCGCCTGTGTCTGGTGACCTAGCGTACTCAATCGACGAAGATGGTTCGATTCGTCTAAGCCAAGAGCAGCTGCTTTCTCAAGCATCAGATGTGGAAGGCGATGACTTGACGGCCAGCAGCCTAACGGTCGACGGTGATGCGACGGTTGTAGCTAATGATGACGGCAGCTTCACCATCACGCCAGATGAGAACTTCAATGGTGATATCGATATTAGCTTCGATATCTCAGATGGTACCAATACCGTTCAAGCATCAGCTGACCTAACGGTTAACCCAGTTAACGACCTGCCAGTCCCTCAAGATCAACAGTTCAGTGTTGAAGAAGATGGAACGCTTATCTTCACCGATGCAGACCTATTAACAGGCGCTACCGACATTGAAGGTGATAACC
>NZ_JBFRTU010000111.1:0-1272 GCF_041474275.1 Vibrio sp. 10N.222.52.B7
TCAAACGTTCAATGGACAGATGTCGATTGCTGGTGCTATCTCGGTCGTTATATAGCTCAATCAAGCGACTCAGTGTTTCGTATGGGATAACGTCCTCCCCTACTCTCAACCAATCAAGCTTCTCAATGAGCTCTGAGCACTCTTCTTTGATTGAGGCATGTGAGTGCCCTGTCATAGCAGATAAAGCCGTTATGCTGCGTTCTAGAGCCTCTGCAGAGGTATATTTAGAGAGAGTAATCATGATCTCGTCAGCGTTGATCTCAACAGAGTGTTTACGCTGCTTAACTCGACGTCCCAATTTACCTCTTGGCGACGGTGCTTTACGCTGAATTGGCTCAAACTCACCGTCGATAATCTCAGACAGCTCTTCCAGTTTCTGCTTAGACACCATTTCGTTACGAAGTGGGTTCGGCAGCGTTGGTGCCATATTACGCTTACCTGCGTTAGTGGTACGCGCTCTTGAGTAACGTAATACTTCTTCCACATTACATTTGATATCTACCTGATAATCGGTCGTTTTCCCTTTTTCGATCAACGCGGTGATCGTCAAGTGATAACCCCATAGATTAACCAGGAAGGTATCTTCTTGATCCCCGACTTCACCCAGCTTTCTGAGCTCGCGGATCAGATCCATCGAGAAACGACGCCAATCGATGTTACGCGCCAATTTCTGGTTGAGCTCACTGAGCAACATGCTATCTGAATGACGACGTGCCATGCGGCTTCTAAAGTACGAATACATTTGGAAGACCAAGGTATGTTGCTTCAGGATTTCTGGCGGAAATAGGAAGAAATAGTCACGCGTCAGCAGCTCTTCGTAGAACGAAGGCTCCCAAACCAGGATGTATAGGTTCGGTTTAATGCGAATTTCGCCGTCAGAGCCTTCTGTAGGCGCTTCTTCCGATGCGGTAATGGTTCTAGCTAAGAATCGGAAACGATCACTCTTAAAGCCTTCTGGCATGTTCTCACTAAGCCAACGGCCTGTAAGCTCGTGCAGTTGGAAATCCGTGAATTCGATACGATCAATACTGTCGCGGATAGAATCACGTGCAGGGCCGCTGTCTTTCTTGCCACGTAAAGACAAAATATCAGTGATGTAGAGTGGTGTTTTGTTTGGCGTGTGTTTCGCGTCTAGATGGTAATCATCTTGGTGATGATCATGATATTGAACGGTGAGAGTGAATAACGCAAATAGCGTCATCAGATCGTCAACGGTCATGATATTTTTAGAAGATCGTGTCTCGATCACAGCGCGAGTGCCAGAGATCGAAA
>NZ_JBFRTU010000112.1:0-42854 GCF_041474275.1 Vibrio sp. 10N.222.52.B7
TTTTAAAATGGGATTGACAAAAAAGGAGATTGAAATCTGAGAGGTTTCAGGGCCTGTTACTCGCGTAATTTTACGTACAGCGCCGCATGAATCTATCTATTTAATTACTGGCTGGCTTTGACTCCGCGTTAATTGGATTAAATCGTGATGGCTTTATCACATGTCTGCTCAAACTTAATTAAGACTTCTAATTACGGATGCCTCTCCAAAGTTAGTCCAGAGTCTCTGCTGGTTGAGTGTTAAAAGCTATTACCCTGATTTTGCTTACCAAAAGAACCTAGATGATTAACGCTTCCACTAACTCTCGGTCTATTGTCCGTACTACCAATAAACTGAAAAAACTTGGTTACTCTTGTTCGCTAGATTTAACGGTCCCAAAAGACCAAGCGAACTCCCGAATCATCTAGTCTTGTTTACCTATGTTGGCTTGTTCTTCACCAAATTGAATCAACTATCAACGTCATCAGTAACATCCGTACTCGTTTTTCAAACCACTAACTTTGAATTTTCTGATGCCCAACGGTCATTGTTACCAAACTGCGTTGCCATCCAAAACGAACTTCTATAAACGACTTGGCTAATCGTAAGTTACAGTGCAACATAAATTCTATTAACCTCTGTCTGGACTATATTAACTTGTCTCATAACTGCGATAATGACACTTCTATTACCAACAAGTCTTTAAAATCAGATCTTTAGGCTAGTTCTCAATTAGTTAGAGTATCTTTTGTTTGTTAACATATTCTGGAACAGAATAACTTATTATCTTAGAAGGCTTTACATGAAAATCAGTACAATCGCCCTATCGCTATTCACCGCTTTTTTTGGCATCAGCTCGCAGGCGCTTGCTAGTGAAAACGAAAACTCACCTAGAGAGCATGGTCATTTTTATGCTGGTGTTGATATCGGCTTTTATAATGAAACTGAATTAGAATATCGTGGCAGCGCCATTGAAGATTCATCTGATCTATCAGACTTTAGCTATAACTTGGTTGGAGGCTACGAATTCAATACACATGATGTCGTCAAACTGGGGCTAGAAGCCGAGTACCGAAAAATCGGAAAAGTTAGCTATAACGACTTAATGGATATTGAAGGCCATGCTTTCTTCGTAAACATTAAACCAAAGTTTATTGTTGAAGGTGACGTATTAGATCTGTATGTATCTTTATTAGCCGGTGTTGGCTCTATGGATATGGAAGCGAAAGCTTTTGGAGTATCAGACTCTAAGTCTGAAGCAGCCTACCAAGTTGGTGCTGAGCTTGGTGCGATGGTAACAGACAACATCGATATCCATATTGGTTACCGCTATGCAAACGTTGAAATTGAATCCATCGATGTGTCACCTCAAACCGCTTACCTAGGTGCAAGGTACCACTTCTAAACTTGATTCACTCGTAGGCTCAATACTACTAAAGCCGTCCTTTTAAAGTTCGGCTTTAATTTTAATCACCTATTTCCCTACTCGACCTCTACTTTGACAAGACAATTCAACCATAAATAAAGTTACGTTGTATCTTCTGTAAAAAGTTACAACTTGAAAGCTTTGCCCTAACGCAAAATAAACCACTTTAACAGGCTACTATTTCGTGTTTAAATTTTGATCTATCAAACAGTTATACGAATAAATTTGGTGATTAAGCAATCAAATGCTATGCATTCAATCCTTAAAAATAAATTAAAGTGTTAACATCAGGCAATTTTGTAAACTAGGTGTTTGATATGTTGCCTAAACTTTATAAGTTCAGATCGCTCCACGACAGAAACACACAATCTATTTCCGAGTGTTCGTTGTGGTTTGATTACGCTAAAACTTTTAATAACCCTTTTGAATCTAACCACACATTCAACAAAGAGCTTCAACAAAACTTTAAGATCATGTGTTTCTCTCAGTCGAACGACCACCCAATACTATGGTCGCAGTATGGTGACAACTTTAAAGGCATGTGTATCGAGTATGATCTCAACTGCTATAACGGCGAGGCCAATCTCAACTGTTTTGAAGTCCAGTATGAAGACGAACCGAATATGTTCCGCCCGGCATCGCTAAGAGGTTTACAAACATCAAGACTGGGAGCTGAGATATTCAAAATTAAGCATTCTAATTGGCGTTATGAAAAGGAATACCGCTGGGTATTACCTGATGACGAGATGATCGGAAATAAACTCTACCTTAATAGAGAGTGCCTAAGCTCGGTGATTCTGTCAGAGCACGCTCCTGCCGACAGGAAATTGAAAGTTCTGATGACTTGCCAGCGCCTTGGTATCCCTGTTAAACACGCAATAGCAAAGCAAGAGTCGTTTACCTTCGAAGTGGTCAGTTAAGTAGAGTGTAATCCTACTGTTTAGCGCCAAAACAAGACATTCACATAAAGTTACAGCGCAACAAAAAAGAGAGCGACATTAATGAGACTCTCTCTTTTTATTACATGTTCACCGTAAGCTTTCCCAGTACTTTATCTTGCATCTGCTCAATCGTCGCGATAGACATTTGAACAGTTGAAAACCAATAAGGTCGGTGCTTAACGTTAAATAGTTCACTATTATCTAACGCCTCGAAAACAGAATATTTTCTACCTTGAGCCAAAGCTGCACCATAAACCGTTCGCTCAAGTACTGGAATGTCATTCACTTCCTCTAGAAGTGCCCTCTTGATGAACTGATTTCCAAGGCTCCAATCTATAAATTCAACGAGGTTTTTTAGTAGCTTAAGCTCTAGCTGCTCGACCATTGATTCAAGAAACTGTGTGTTTGGCATCACCTCAGTACAAGCATAATATTCGTCATGCTTGTCACTTGCTTCACGATAACCAAGCATCGTTTTTACCAATGCGTCTTCAAACGTTGAAGAAAAGTGGTTACAAATTAAAAACAAAGGCAGAACTCTCAACACACCAAGTAAAATGCCTACGTTAGGATCTTTAACCGACGTTTCTTGAAGTCGAATTCGAGTCGCATTTGACGTCACGACCAAGTGTTGCCAAACCTTAGGTGTGATGTGTTTAATGTTGCCATCATTCCACTTAATCAGCTGTTGACTCATTAACAATGGGAACAATAAACGACAATTTTCTATTCCTATTTGTCGTGCTGCAACTTTTGGATCGAGAATTACCTTAGATTTCTTTCCATATTTATCTGCAAACTCTTGATTGGAAACAAACTCGATTAAACTTGAGCTCAATGGCCTACTTTTCGCGGATATTTCATGGAGTTTGGAAAAGTTTAAAGATGGCGAATACGCAACACTAGCGAACTGATTGTAATCGGGTAAGTCTGAAAACAACGAACTTATTAAGGTACCTTGAAGCTTCTCAAGCATTAGCGCAGAAGCGGCATTGCTGACATCATCGATAACGTATCGTAAGGTTTGTTGCTTCGCGTCGACTTTTTCACGATGAGCATTGACTCTATCCTGCTCGCAGCGCAATAAAATACGTTGATTGTGAGATATGCGGTCAGATTCATCAAATATGACACTATCACAATACCTATTTTCCAAACTTAGTAACGTGTCTACTGTAGATTGTGCGAGCTTATATTCAGGTGAGATTAACCATCGATTAAAGCGAGCTTCAACATTGATTGAGACCTTCCTTGAGATCTCAACTACTTCAGGGGTATAACTTTTATTTGCTAACAACAACCGTGACTTTCCTTTGCCGTAAATGCTCTTGTATCGGCATATCCTGCCTTTATAACAAAACTAATATTAATAGAAATTAGAGATTGGTTCACGAAATTGTTTCAATAAAATTAAGGATATTTAGTTATAGTGCGTTGAGAGTGGCTAGTGTGTGATATGTAGCCGGATATACTTTTCTGGAAAGCTGTATTTGAACCTTTTCTTCGTCGGTAGGTGTTTTTTCGCCTGCTTGCAAACTTTACTATCTCCAGATGTTCTCACCTTTTTGATTCTTGCATAACCTTTAGAGTGCTTCATCTCAATCATCAGATCGCAATAACCCTCGAAATCAACATTACTCTTGTTGAGCCCTTTCATGACGGTGACTTTTATCTTTTTAGCTACAGGATTAACCAATGCATCGTCGGGAAAAGCGACTGGGGATAAAAAACATAATAGTAATACTAGATATCTCATACTGCTCTCTCTTTGTTGAGGGTGAGAACAGTATGCGGAGATTTAAGAGAAATGAAGGATTAACTTAGTATGAGGATTGACCAGCTAACGCGTAACTCTCAACGATTACGCTTTCTTTGAGCCTTTAGACTTAAAACCATTATGCGGGAACACGTTACGAATACGTTGCTGTACGTTTTTAGGAACATCTTTAGTGAACTTGAGATTGTAACCAGAACGTTTTGCATACACTTTTAGCTCGCCTTTAAAGGTATTGTTATGACCAATCTCTTGAAGGTTGTGCTTAAAGCTCGGTGGAAGATGCCCTTTAACTTGTTCGATCGCCCCGTCGCTAAATTTAATTTTCAATACCGGTCGGTCGACTGCTACTAACCAAAAAACTAATACCGCACCGATTAAGATTACGTACATCATAATGTCACCACTACTGTTGATGGTTATTTATCGTCAGAAAGGAGCTTGCTTAAGTCTTCTTTGAGGCTAGTCACCGTCTTGCTGGCCTGCTCACTACGAGACGCTTCGCTAACCAAATACTCGATGGCATCTGAGAGCGTACAACCTAGCTCGTTCGCACGTTGAGATAGCTTTTCCCATACACGGTAATCAAGGTCGATTGATTTCTTCTTTGTATGAACTTGTTCAGCATTGAAGTGGCGTTTTCGCTTAGCTCTGATCGCTTGTTTAAGCTTGTTATCGAGCTCAGGAGACATGTTGTTAGATATCCACTCAAGGACACCTGTAGGTTGGTGTTCAAGCTTCAATAAGGCTTTAACAGCAACGTCAGCTTCACTTGAATCTATGTGGCAGGTGATCGACTCGCCTTCTTTCCATTTTTTGACCAGATAGTTCCATTTCCAACCACATTCCAAGTTTTCAAGTTGCTGATATTTCATGTCTAATCTCGAGAGTTAATCCTAGTGACAGCGTAACCCAAAATAGGCTATTTAACAATTATGATCTTGAAAGAATAGACCAAGATCATACTTATATTAGCTTAGTGATTAGTAACTACAACATAGAGCTACAAGCGAGATCGGTTTTTCTATATACTCCCTACCTCATTATCATAATCAGAAACTTAAATGACTCAAGTAGATTGGCGACATGTTACGCCTCAGTACGACGAATATAGCGCTCAATTAGAGCAATTCCCTGACATCTCGCCTTTCCCGTTTTCAGATATTCAACATAGATTCAAAGATGCGTTAACCCGCTTTGTCCGTTTGTCTAACCTTTCGCGTGTTTTACTTGTAAACGCTCCAGACAATTCGATCTATCGTCAAATGATTGTTGAATCTCTAGTCACTGCTTTAGATGATCACACTCTACCGGTTATAAAAACTGAGTCTTTAAATGCTGTCTCTCTGTTTGACCAAGTTCAGTCAAAAGACGGTAAGGTTGTAGCGACAAAGCCCGGCCTATTGGCTAGAGCAAACAACGGCTATCTGATCGTTTCAGCAAACTTGATCTTGGCCAACCCAGGAAGCTGGTTACTGCTTAAATCAGCACTGCTTGGTGAAGTCGTAGAACCAATCAGCAGTAATCCAGAGCACTTGAACCAATCCCCGACTTTGCCTTTGACTTACAACATTAAGTTGATTGTGGTTGGAGACAGAGCTCAACTAGGTGACCTTGATTACCTGGACAGCGATATTCAAACCGGTTTTTGCCTATTTAGCGAAATTGAACAAGATATCAAGCTCTCTGAAGAGACTTTGACTCAATATCTTGGTTACCTTAAGTGGCTTCAACAACGTTATGAATTGGCAACCATCACGCAACAAGCGTTGACGGGCATTCTTACTGCCGGAGCAAGAGAAACGGAAGATCAAAGCTATATTCCATTATGCCCTATTTGGCACAATGCATTATTGAACGAAGCTCTGATTGAAGCCGACAATGGTGAGATTGATATTCACCATATCCAACAAGCTCAACAGCACAAATATAACCGCGAATCTTACCTACCAGAACGCGCCCTTGATGATATTCGCGATGGCCAAGTCATTATCGAAACCGAGGGCGAACAAGTTGGTCAAGTTAATGGTCTGACGGTTATCGATGTTCCAGGACACCCGATCTCTTATGGTGAACCTGCACGAATTTCCTGCGTTATTCACTTTGGTGATGGGGATATTGCCGACGTTGAGCGCAAAGCCGAGTTGGGTGGTAATCTTCATGCTAAAGGTATGATGATCATGCAAGCATTTGTGAGCAGCGCACTAAACCTTGAAGATCCGTTGCCATACGCTGCTTCTGTTGTGTTTGAGCAATCGTATTGCGAAGTAGACGGCGATAGTGCTTCTCTTGCTGAGCTTTGTTCTCTGGTGAGTGCTTTGTCTGAATACCCTATAAATCAACAAATTGCGGTTACAGGTGCAGTTGACCAATTTGGACGTGTGCAAGCTGTTGGCGGGCTAAACGAGAAAATCGAAGGCTTCTACCATGTGTGTAAGCACAACGGCTTAACAGGCGAACAAGGTGTGATCCTTCCAAGATCGAACTTAAGGCATCTTGCACTAAAGCCTGACCTTATTGAAAGCATTAAGAATGAAGAATTCCATATTTGGTCTGTGTCTAATGTAGACGAAGCAATTCCTCTCATTATGAACAAGCCATTTAGAGACGATGAACAAGAAAGCGTTCTGAGTAAAATCGCGGAACGTATTGAAAACTTTGAAAGACATGAGCACCCTATTGGAATAGTTGGACGCATTAAAAACTGGTTTGTCTAGTACTGATCGGACTTGTTTAGCGTACACCTGTTCACTAATATGCACCTATCAAAAATCGGAGTAATTGATAATGCAAAACAAACGTGATTCTTACACTCGCGAAGAGCTTCTAGCATCAAGCCAAGGCGAACTATGGCCACAAGGCCCTCAACTACCAGCACCGAACATGCTAATGATGGATCGCATCACTAAGATGTCTGAAACTGAAGGTGATTACGGTAAAGGTTTAGTTCTTGCTGAGCTGGATATTACTCCTGACCTATGGTTCTTCGATTGTCACTTCCCGGGTGACCCAGTAATGCCTGGTTGTCTAGGTCTTGACGCAATGTGGCAGCTTGTTGGCTTCTACCTTGGTTGGGTTGGCGGCGAAGGTAAAGGCCGTGCTCTAGGTGTTGGCGAAGTGAAATTCACTGGTCAAATTCTACCTACTGCGAAAAAAGTAACTTACGAGATCCACATGAAGCGTGTTGTTAACCGTCGTCTAGTTATGGGCCTTGCGGATGGTCGCGTACTTGTTGATGGTAAAGAGATCTACGTTGCTAAAGATTTGAAAGTTGGCCTTTTCCAAGATACGTCAGCATTCTAATCTAATAGTTAGATTTTTAGTAAAGCAGCCCATGGCTGCTTTATTTTCGTTCCAATAAATTTAGTTATAGTGCATTAAAGTATCCCGTATTAAGCTTGAAACAGGATAAATCCACCAGCGATACGCTTATGATAGCGAAACTAGAATGCTACATAGCTCTGGGAGTCTTTGTGTTGTTCTGAAACTAACAAGGCTCCAGCCGTTGTAATCAACAGACAATGGAGCCCTGACCTTGAATTCTTTACGCCCTATCTACTTATAGAGACCTGATTGCTTGTCATCTTTGGCGTCACGCCATCCACCTAACCAATAAGACCGAGAATCCATTTGGCTATATGGGCAAGCTTCTTGCGACCGTCCATTTAAACCAGCCTTGTAGCCTTGAGATTGTGCTCGTTCCAGTCGATCACGCTTTTGTCTCTTCATAGTGCAGTCCTCATACGGGTGTTACATTTACTAACATACAATGATTACAACTTTACGGAGTTTTTGTGACTCCAACTTTAAGAATCGAACAATTTTTTACTTTTCTCAAGGCGAAAAAAAGCCCGAATTCAGAAATGTGAACTCGGGCTCAAGAGATAAAATTATTTAAATTTTCTACGGAACCCTAATAGACCAAGAACAGTCAAAGTTAACCAACCTAGACTACCGCCTTGACGATCAACTTTTTCTGAGTCGGCACTACGAGTTTGAATATCATCTTTAGTCGCACCTGCAATTGGAACCAGTTTAACCGCAACAACCTCTTCTACCGCATTAGATGACGCACCGGCACAGTATGAGTTATGAGACGTTGTATCGTAGGCTTGTTCCTTATCTCCTCTACCATCTCCATCTGTATCAAGCATGCATTTAATAGCTGTCGCAGAAATCACACCGGCATCATTAATATCTGTCGCATCAATGATACGGAAATAGTTATTAGCGTCAGAGTAATCTTGCCCATCTGCGTTTGCACCGTTTGTTAGATCATCTATCCACCAAGCTTGGCCATTAAAGATGTCTACACGACGCTCATCTTTCGAGGAGTCGACATTGTATGGGTAGATAAAGCCTCTATGTCTACGCTCACTGCCATCAACCTCACGAGTGGTTTCTGCATCTATTTGACCGACAAACTCATTGAAGTTGTTAACTGCTTTAGCTTCACCGCTCGAACCACTGAAGAAGATACCGCCAGACAAATACGTTGCTGTTGGGTTTTTAGCATCCGTTACAATAAAAGGCTTATTACCGGCACTTCCATTTTCAGGAACATAACCGTTACGTTTTGAATATCCAACTGCAAACAAGTTGTCGTTAATATCGGTTGCTACTGAGTTACTGTATCTAGCATCATCGTTAGATGAACCAGACTTAACCTCTGCACCGCTAATTTGTGTAGTTGTCCACGTTGCCGTAGCGAGATTGAGTGAAGTACTCACAAAGACACTTGCATTCATATCTTGTAGATCGCCGTTTCCATCAGCAGTATTATAGCCTACACCATAAAAAAGAGAGTCCGATTCAACAATTGAACGCATGCTGCCTTGGGCAAAATAATCGCCCTGTTGAGCGTTACCAGATCTAATCCAGTCGATCTCTTTCGTTATTGTGCCATCCCAAATAGCCGCCTTTGAACTAAACGTTGTATCTGACGTATCCGTTTTAGCTCCTTCCGTAGATACACTACCTACATTGTAAACTTTGTCGTTACTTGCTTTGATAGCGTGCCATGCACGAGTTTCCGAAGTGCCTGTTGGCCCATTTGGTGTAGTTGTGAACATCGCGTTATTACGAATACCACCTTCAGATTTAACCCCCAAAGGCTCAACTTCATCGGCATCGTTTATATAAAGCGAGTTAATTACCGTATTGCGGCTATCAAAGGTTTCGCCACCTTCAACAAAGGCTTTCGCATTGACATGAGTAAGGTCGTTTCTTTCCTTATTCCAAGTATCATTCCAACGATTTTGAGCCCAGCTTTCACATGTAGAATATCTCAGCTCTCGATAACAATAGTTTTCGAAATCATCACGCTCTTGAATGTACTGAAATGGTGCATCCATTGCGAATGGTACTTCTTCACGATAACTTACCGCTTCAAGCGTATCGCGAGTCTCACCAGCAAGTTTAAATGCACTATCGGTACAGTTGGTTGCAGCTGAATCGAAGCAACCTAACGCAAGCTCATTCGTTCCGTCTGTCGCAACACCAGGTTGAATCGCCACACCATAGATTTCAGAGGCACCTGTAATTGAAGGAGTGACTTCAACTACCTTGTAAAGCGCAGCGTTGGCATTAGTTGCAGCCAAAACTAGGGCTGCAACAGTTGTTAATTTGAATTTAGTACAAGTCATTATTACTTCTTAACTTTCCTGTTGTAGTGCCTCGAGCTCTTCCCAGCGCTCAAAAGCAACTTCAAGCTCCTGCTCTGCTGCAGATAGCTTATCTAATACTGGTTGTGTCTGCTCTACAGATTTTGAAAAGAAGCTTGGATCGTTGACTTCTTCCTGAAGAGTTTCAATTTGAGTTTCCAATTCTTCCAAACGCATTGGTAGCGCTTCTAGTTCTCGTTGTAGCTTATACGATAACTTCTTAGGTTTAGCCTTAACTGGCGCAGTTTTGGGAGTTTCCTCAACTACTTTCTCAGGCTTTGATGGCTTTTCAACCTGTCGGTACTCTAATGCTTGCTTTCTTTGCTGCTGGGCATCGTGGTAACCACCAACAAATTCTTCAATAACGCCATTACCCTCAAAGATCCAACTTGTCATCACTGTGTTATCAACAAACTGACGATCGTGACTCACTAAAAGCAGCGTACCCTGATAGTTGGCAAGCAAATCTTCTAAAAGTTCCAAAGTTTCGATATCTAGATCGTTGGTTGGCTCATCGAGAATCAACAAGTTGTTCGACTTAAGGAAAATACGCGCCAATAACAGACGGTTTTTCTCACCACCAGATAGTGCTTTAACAGGAGTGCGAGCACGTTTTGGAGAGAATAAGAAATCTTGTAAGTAGCTTAGAGCATGACGCTCACGGCCACCTACGGTCACTTCTTGCTTACCATCCGCGAGGTTATCAATTACAGACTTCTCAGGGTCTAGAATTTCGCGGTATTGGTCAAAGTAAGCGACTTCAAGCTTAGTACCACAATGCAAACGACCTGAATCAGGCTTAAGCTGGTCAAGAAGCAGCTTAAGTACCGTACTCTTACCACAACCGTTAGGACCAATCAGAGCGATACGATCGCCACGCATGATGTTGAAGCTGAAGTCCTTAACAATTTCTTTGCCTTCAAAGCCAAAGTTAAGATTCTCAGCTTCAAATACAATCTTGCCTGAACGCTGGCCATCGTCGATTTGGATAATCGCTTTGCCCTGCACTTCACGACGGTTCAAACGTTCTTCACGTAGCTTCTTAAGCGCACGAACACGGCCTTCGTTACGAGTACGACGAGCTTTGATGCCCTGACGAATCCAAACTTCCTCTTGAGCAAGCTTCTTATCGAATTCAGCGTTTTGCATTTCTTCAACACGAAGCGCCTCTTCTTTCTCAACAAGGTAATTTTCGTAATCGCCCGGGAAAGAGCTCAATTTACCGCGATCAAGATCGACAATACGTGTTGCCATCGATTTAATGAACGCACGGTCATGCGAGATAAAGATGATTGAACCGCGGAAGTCTTTCAGGAAGCCCTCTAACCATTCAATGGTTGCAACATCCAAGTGGTTAGTCGGTTCGTCGAGTAGAAGCACGTCAGGGTCACATACAAGCGCACGAGCAAGTGCCGCTTTACGTTGCCAACCACCAGACAAATCTGTCAGTTTGGTTTCAGCAGTCAGCTTAAGTGCTGCCAATACGTTACTTACGCGATCTTCAAAACGCCATGCATTAGCATGATCCAGTTGTTCTTGAACGCGAGTAAGGCGGTTTAGATTCTTTTCACTTGGGTCTGTCGCGATGAGATCCAGAAGATCATGATAGATCTTCAGCTGTTCGCCGATTTCAGCAAGGCCACCAGCAACATAGTCATAAACTGTACCTTGTTCATTACGCGGTGGATCTTGTTCTAGACGAGACACAACCACATCTTGCGTGATTTGCATCTTACCGTCGTCCATGATGATGTTTCCAGATAGGATTTTCATCAATGTCGACTTACCAGCGCCATTGCGCCCTACTAAACATACACGTTCGTTTTCTTGCAGCACGAAGTCCGCACGATCTAATAATGGGTGATCACCAAACGCTAATTGCCCATTATGAATTGTAAGTAATGCCATTCTTCTTTAACCAATCATTAAGTTCTAACAAGCCAAATGGCCAGTTAAGCTCTGAGCTTTGAGAAAGGTCAGAGCTTTCAAATTTGAGCACCGGAATAGTGACCCCGTAACGGGAAAAGAGCTCATCATCAAATGCAATGTCAACAACGTTGACGTGATGGCTAATGTTTAACTGTTCCGTGAGTTGGAATGCCATCTCACATAGATGGCACCCTTCTGTACTGTAGAGAGTCAGCACTATATATCCTTATACGATCTCTTAACTACTTATGTGTAATCAACCAGCAGTTATGAATGTGCTTATTGCGAGAGAAGTCCAATGGAAGTGTCTTCGCTGAGATATTCTGAGCCTTAAGACCTAACTCATCTAGAGCTTCCAAGTCCATTTTGAAGTGACGCTTGTTGTTAGAGAACACAATCGTGCCTTCTTCACGAAGAAGACGTTTAAGGTTTTCCATCAGCTGAATGTGATCACGTTGAACATCGAAAGATTGATCCATACGCTTTGAGTTAGAGAACGTAGGTGGATCGATAAAGATCAGATCATAAGAACCCTGCTCTTTAGCTAGCCATTGTAGACAGTCAGCTTGAACAAACTGATGTTGACGACCAACACGACCGTTAAGCTCCATGTTCTCTTTCGCCCACTCTAGGTAGGTATTAGACATATCAACAGTAGTTGTAGAACGAGCACCACCCACAGCAGCATGAACAGATGCACTTCCTGTATAAGCAAACAAGTTTAGGAAATCCTTACCTGCGGCCATCTCACCGATACGACGACGAGTGATCTTATGATCTAGGAACAACCCGGTATCTAGGTAATCATGAAGATTAACAATCAGCTTAACGCCATACTCGTTCACTTCTAAGTTCGATGAGTCTTGAGCCAATTTCTGGTATTGAGAACGGCCTTTCTGTTTCTGACGAACTTTAAGCACAACGTTGTTTGCTTCTACGCCTGTTACTTGAATAGAAGCACGGATGATATCGGTTAAGCGACGTTTTGCCTTCTCTTCCGGTACATCTTTAGGCGCTGCGTATTCTTGAATCACAAGGTGACCTGGGTATACATCAATCGCTACATTGTATTCTGGTAGGTCAGCGTCGTAGATACGGTAGCAATCTAATTGCTCTTTCTTAGCCCACTTGCCAATTTTACCGATGTTCTTTTTAAGACGGTTTGCGAAGTCAGGAGCAATTAACTGTTCTTGCTCGCCCGTTGGACGTTCTGACATCGGACGATCTGAAATTGAGTAGTTCTTTTGGTGACACGGTAACGCACCGTTATTCAATTTGAACTGTTTGTCTGCACGCATGCGTAAGCAGCTCAGTAGTTCGTCTGAACTAGAGAAGATAGACGCGTTACAACCACCAAATTCAGCTTTGAGCTGTGCACCGAATGCTGTGTAAAGTGCAATAAGACCCGGCTCGGTACCAAGACGTTCACCGTAAGGCGGGTTAGAAACAATCACACCATCAGTAAACTCTGTAGGACGCTTAAGCTTTGCAGCATCGCCTACTTCGAATTCAATCAACTCTTCAACACCGGCACGACGAGCATTGTCACGCGCTGTTTTGATCATGCGTTCATCATTGTCGTAGCCATAGAACTTACATTCCACTTTCTTAACACCACGACGACCTTGAACGTTCGCTTCAGCTTTCACTTCAGCCCATAGCTCTGGTTCGAAATCTTCTAGTGATTCAAAACACCACTTCTGACGCTTAACACCTGGAGCCATGTTTGCAGCCATCATTGCAGCTTCAATCACTAACGTACCTGAACCACACATTGGATCTAGGAAAGGTTTCGTTGCATCCCAACCACTACGAAGAAGAATCGCGGCAGCAAGAGTTTCACGTAGTGGTGCTCGACCTGATTCAGGACGGTAACCACGTTGGTGAAGACCGCTACCTACCATATCAACACCAAGAATCGCTTTATCACGGTGTAAACGAACGTGGATACGAATGTCTGGGTTCTCTTTGCTAATAGAAGGACGAGGTAAAGACTTCTTCTCAAAGCAATCAACAACGGCATCTTTTACTTTCATCGCACCGTATTGGCTATTACGGATTTCGTTGTTCGTACCATTGAAGTCAACAACAAAACGCTTAGAGCTATGGAATTGATTTACCCAGTTAACCGCAGTGGTTGATAGGTACAAATCCATGTCGTCCATACAAGTGAATTCAGAAAGGACACGTACAAATCGAGAAGCCAAACGGCTCCACAAACAACAACGATAAATTTGCTCATTGGTCGCTTTGAATTTAACACCTGCTTGAACAGGTTTTGCGTTTGTAATCCCTAGTTGGGTTAGTTCTTCAACTAATAAATTCTCAAGGCCGTTTGAGGTAACCGCTAGATATTGATTCATAGTGTTCTTTTATTGATAAAAATGAGTTCGATTATACCTGAATTTGTAACTAGAGCATCACACTAAACACGTCTTTTCATTGAATCTTTCGACTAACTGGCTAGCAAATGCACAGTCTTGAAGCGATCGCTTACCCACATCCCCTTAGAACATAAGACCTATCAAACCAACTTCATTTCTGACCACTTATTAACCAAAGTAGCAATGTGAATTTATATTCACCTCAAAACTGGTATATACCAAAGTAGATTTATGGATGGAATTTAACTACAAAAGACCAAAAACAGGGAATAAAGACGGTAGATTTACTCTTCTGGCGATGAAAACGGGCAGAAATTAAGGTGAAAAAATAGTCGTAAGTTCACTATTTAAATGGTTAAGCCGTGATGTATTTATCAGGATGAGGTTTTTTAGGCACAAAAAAATCGGCTAATGAGCCGATTCTGAGGAAGGTTTATACGTTTGTGTGCTGCGATGCGTGGTTGAAATGATGTGCTAGATTAGAGGTTAACCTACCATCGCTATGTGTGTCTGATGAAGGATAGCGTTCGCGTCTACCATTCTATCGTGCATCACCTTGATTGAGTCTCCAAATCGCAGTCCTTTTGAAGGCGTTAACAGGAACTCTTCTAGGTCAACAAATGCACATAGGCTCGCACACTCTCCCACTTCTAATACAATGAAATACCCTAAGCTATGCTCGTTATTCATTTGTACAATATCCCCTTCTTGAGGATATTCATGGCCAGTACCTTGTGAGTCGAAGAACCAACTCTTAGGCTGTACAGGCTTATGGAAACGCTTTGCTGCCACACAATAGAGTGCTAATTCAGCTTGACGAGGCTCAGACAGTTCTAAGCCAGAAATTTGTTCTTTGAAGGTTTGGTATGAAGATGCGTCATCAACGGTGAATTCATTATCTCGAAACGCGCAGTCCACCAGCTTATTGCGGACCAGATTCGTTTTGAAAATCATATCCTCTCCGAGGTTTAGCATTAATGAACATTGCTGCTCATCGTAATACCAACTCCATGTATCGCTAGGTTTAAGCATCATTTCGTCTCACACTGTTGAACCATTCCATTAGGTAAAACGCAAAATTACCTTCAATTACAGTAATTTTACTGAGCAATAGGCAAAAAAAAAGAGGAAATGAATTCCTCTTTCTTATCGCTTTTCTCTACAACTCAGTGAGTTACAGTGTCTCTTTTATTAAGACGATGCCAGATTGTCGCTTTTCAGAAATAAAAGCGTCTTGCCGTTTAAAGATTTTTAACGATGTCGCCTACAAGGCCTGGACCTTTGTAAATGAAACCAGAGTAAACTTGTACAAGCTTAGCGCCTGCCATCATTTTCTCTTTTGCAGCAACATACGAATCAACACCACCTACCCCGATGATCGGCAGTTGGTCACCAAGCTCTTGATAAAGTTTACGAACAACTTCAGTACTGCGAGATTGAACTGGACGTCCACTTAGGCCACCCGCTTCGTCGCAATGCTTCATGCCTTCAACGATTGAACGATCCAATGTTGTGTTCGTTGCGATCACACCATCGATCTTATTTTTGATCAATGATTCACAAATTTGGCTGATTTCATCGTCACTTAGATCCGGAGCAATCTTAAGAGCAAGAGGAACATATTTACCATGCTTCTCTTCTAGTTCAGATTGTTTCGTTTTCAGTTCAGACAATAGATCGTCTAGTGCTTCGCCGTATTGAAGAGAACGAAGTCCTGGAGTGTTTGGTGAAGAGATGTTCACAGCAATGTAACCAGCGTATTGATATACCTTCTCCATACAGATCAAGTAATCTTCAGCACCCTTTTCAATTGGTGTGTCTTTGTTCTTACCGATGTTGATGCCTAAGATGCCGTCGTAGTTCGACTTCTTAACATTCTCAACAAGGTTATCAACGCCTAGGTTATTAAAACCCATGCGGTTGATGATACCTTCAGCTTCAACAAGACGGAACAAACGAGGTTTGTCGTTACCCGCTTGCGGACGCGGAGTAACAGTCCCTACTTCTACAAAACCAAAACCCATCGCGCCAAATGCATCAATACATTCGCCGTTTTTATCTAGGCCGGCAGCAAGGCCAACTGGGTTTTTAAAAGTAAGACCCATGCACTCTACAGGTCGGTGAGGTAATTGTTGGCGATACAAAAGATCAATAGGCGTGCCTGTGAAGCGTTTGAAATTTTGAATTGCTAGATCATGTGCCTTTTCGGCATCAAGTTGGAAAAAGCCAGTTCTGGCTAGACGGTAAAGCATTGTGCCTCCGATAGAAAAAAGCCCCGTGTAAACGGGGCGATATTATTTACTTATTTACCCAACTATTCAATCTATTACTGTCTGTAAGGGTAAGATAATCAAGTTTGCTAACGAATGAGGTTCATTATTAAGCAAACGTTATCGTTTCTTCAAGTTATTAAGCCATTTCTAATCTCAACCTTAGTACAGCCATCAGGTCACTTAACAACAAACAACGTTTGCGTCGAAGTTTGTTCTTCAAAAGTCGTTAGGCCTATTGTTTCCACTTTACCGAAACGAAAAAGGCAGACCTTTTGGCCTGCCCTTATACTTTTTCGTCTTATCTAGTAACTAGTCTTTTGACATGCAGTTTAGATTCAACAGCATCAATTCACGCAGTGCTACTGAGAACTTAGCAAACTCATGAACAGAACCTACTTTGAATTCGTTTAGGATGCTTTCCCAACGATGTAGAGAAACAGAGTTACTTTCCATCCAGTCATCAAGCGCTTTAATCACATCGATATCTGAAGCACAACCACAGTTAAGTACTTGACCAGTTAACTGGCGTTGCTGCCAATCCAGATCTTCTCTGAATGCTGCACGCGCCAGTGCTTGCCAGTTGTTGTCTACAGCTTGGCCATTGATTTGCTTCAAGAACCAATGCAGTGACAAACGATCACCGAGGTTGAAGTAAAGCTTAGAAGCTTGTTGTACTGTTTTACCTGTTTCACGAGCCACTGTGGATATATCCAGTGCTGAGTACAAGCTAGACAAACGAGCCACGGAATTAGCCAGCTCAGCGTTGACACCTTGGTCAATCCATAGTTGAGCCATTGCTTGATGCTCTTCTACTTCTGAAGCTACTAGGTTTTCATCCAGCTTCTCAGTAATCGCGACTACATCACCTTGGTAAAGCTCAATCAATGCATTCACTGACTGTTTACCCGTACGGTTTCTTAGTAACCAACGTGCTAGACGACGAAGCGTACGGCGTACATGGTAAAGCAATTCGTATTGAGCTTCAGAACTTGAGATGTTGTCCAGTTCACGGATGCTCTTCAATACCTTACCCAGGCCGTAGATTTCACGTGATGCCGCGTAAGCATTCGCAATATCAACAATGTTCGCGCCCGTTTCTTCTTGCAAGCGAGTCACAAAGTTACAGCCCATCTCGTTAACCATTTGGTTAGCAAGCGCAGTCGCAATGATCTCTGCACGAAGTGGATGGTTATCCATGTGCTGATAATAGTTACGGCGTAACTCTGTTGGGAAGTATTGCATCAGTTGTTGAGCATGGAACTCATCATTCGCAATGTCATCACTCACAAGATCTTCTTTTAGAACCATTTTACCGTAAGCGATCAATACTGATAGCTCTGGTCTTGTTAGTGCTTGGCCCTGCTTCTCACGTTCTAGCAGCGTTTCGTCATCTGGGATGTATTCCAAACCACGGTCTAAGTACCCGGCTTTTTCCATTGTGTGGATAAAGCGGATTTGCTCTTTCACTAAGCCTACACCTTGATGCTCAGTAACAGAGATAGATTCAGCTTGGCAGTAAGCGTCGTCTAGTACGATTTCACCTACTTCATCTTCCATAGATTCAAGAACTTGGTTACGTTGCTTAACGGTAAGATCACCATTAGACACCAAGCCATTCAAGAAGATCTTAATGTTAACTTCGTTATCCGAGCAATCTACACCACCAACGTTATCGACAAAGTCAGTATTAACTCGACCGCCCGTTAGAGCGTATTCAATACGACCCAATTGAGTCATACCCAAGTTACCGCCTTCACCAACAACCTTAGCTTTCAGGTCACGGCCATCGATACGTAGCACGTCATTTGCACGGTCACCCACATCGGTATGAGTCTCACTAGAAGACTTAACGTAAGTACCAATACCGCCGTTCCAAAGTAGATCAACTTTCATAGACAAGATCGCTTTGATCAAGTCGTTTGGTGCCATTGATGCTTTCTTGGTACCCAGCATTTTCTGAATTTCAGGTGTCAAAGAGATAGACTTCGCTCGGCGAGAGAAGATGCCACCACCTTGAGAAATCAGGTCTTTATTGTAATCTTCCCAACTTGAACGAGGCAGATTAAACAGACGGTCACGCTCTACCCAGCTTGATGCTGATTCTGGATTCGGGTCAATGAAGATGTGCATGTGATTAAACGCAGCTTGCAAGCGAATGTGCTTAGATAGCAGCATACCGTTACCAAATACGTCACCCGCCATATCACCCACACCAATGGCAGTGAAGTCTGTGCTTTGACAGTTAATACCCATTTCGCGGAAGTGACGTTTAACCGATTCCCAGCCACCTTTCGCCGTGATACCCATGGCTTTGTGGTCGTAACCGTTAGAGCCACCCGATGCAAACGCATCACCTAGCCAGAAGTTGTACTCTTCAGCTACTGAGTTCGCTAGATCTGAGAATGTCGCGGTGCCTTTATCGGCTGCAACAACCAAGTATGGGTCATCTTCATCGTGACGAACAACGCTCTTAGGTGGGATAACCTCACCTTCAATGATGTTGTCTGAAACGTCTAGCAATGCACGGATGAAGCGCTTGTAACAACGTTGACCTTCAGCAAAGATCTCGTCTCGGCCAGACATCATGTGTTGACGCTTACAAACGAAACCACCTTTAGCACCAACCGGTACGATAACCGTGTTCTTAACTTGTTGCGCTTTAACTAGGCCTAGAATCTCAGTACGGAAGTCCTCTTGACGGTCTGACCAACGTAAACCACCGCGTGCTACTTTACCGCCACGTAAATGCACACCTTCAATGTCTGGTGCGTAAACGAAGATCTCAAACGCAGGAACCGGCGCAGGGATATCTGGAATCTCGCTTGGTCTCATTTTCAGAGCCAACCAAGGTTTAGACTGCTTATTCTCGTCTACTTGGTAGTAGTTAGTACGAAGCGTTGCAGTGATCATTTCCATGTAGCGACGAATGATACGATCATCATCCAAGCTTTCTACATGATCCAACTGTTCAGTGATCTTCTTAATAAGATCTTGTTGGCCTTTTACGCTGCCCTTCAGTTTCGGGTTAAAACGCTTGCCGAATAGGCTCACTAGCCCTTTCGCTAATTCTGGGTAATGAGACAATGTGTCTTCAATGTATTGTTGGCTGAATGGGAAACCAACTTGACGCATGTAACGAGCATAAGCACGTAAGATTGAGATTTCACGGCCAGAAAGACCAGCGCCAAGTACTAAGCGGTTGAAACCATCGCTGTCTAACTCACCCGCCCAGATTGCCGCAAAGGCTTGTTGGAAAAGATCGCGAGCTTCACGAAGATCAATGGTCTTATCGCTCTTGTGCAGCATAGAGAAATCAAGGATCCAATAGGTCACACCGTTGGTTTTACGCACTTCATATGGAGATTCACCGATAACGCGTAGGCCAAAGTTTTCAAGCATTGGCATAACATCAGAAAGGTGAATTGGCTCATCGCTGTGATAGAACAACTTCAAACGAACGGCTTTTGAATCTGCCGCTTCTTCTTGAGGACGGTAGAAAAGCATACCCAGTTTGTTGTCTTCACTTAGCGCTTCTAAACGTTCAATGTCGGCAACAGCAGAACCTGGCATCATGTCTTCTTTGTACGAACGTGGGAATGCACGCATGTACTCTTTCGACAATGGAAGACCTTTGCTTTCACCGAAGTTTGCAATGATAGATTCAGACAGACGGTCATCCCACGTAGACGATACTTCCATTAAATTTTGCTCAATTGTTTTCACGTCCACATCCATGTTGTTGTTATCAACACGAACAATATAGTGCGTTCTTGCTAGCGGGCTTTCAGAGAAGTACGTTGTAAATTCAACCTCTTCTTCACAACCAAAGTACTGTTTCAAGATGCGCTGTGTTTGGCGACGAAGCTCAGTGTTGTAACGATCTTTTGTTACGTAAACCATGCAGCTAAAGAAACGACCAAACGGGTCTTTGCGAACAAACAAACGCAGGAGATCGCGATCTTGCATTTGTACTACGCCCGTACCGACTTCTAGTAGCTCTTCTTCTCGAGCTTGCAGCAGTTCATCACGTGGGTAGTTTTCAAGAATGTTGTGCAGCGCTTTGTAAGAGTATGAACCTTCACGGTAACCACTCGCATCTAAGATTCGCTCTACTTTCTCACGAACAAGAGGAATCGTTTCAACGGTTTGGTTATAAACGGCAGATGTGTAAAGACCAGTAAAGCGGTGCTCACCAATGACCTTACCGTTCTTATCGAACTTCTTAATACCAATGTAATCATTGTAAGCTGGGCGGTGAATGCGTGAAGCCGTGTTGCCCTTGGTTACGATAAGAACATAAGGCTTTTTCGCTTCAAGGCGTGCCGAATCAGAAAACTCAGATAACTTAACGTTACGTACACGGTCTGAGTTCGCAAACAAACCAAGACCTTGCTCCTTGGTCGGTTGCAGCTCAGTGTCGCCGTTAACTGAAACTAGGTCATATTCCTTATAACCCATGAATGTAAAGTTGTGTTGGCCTAACCAACGAAGAAACGCCAACGTTTCATCAAAGCGCTGGCCGTCTACTGGAATGCTCTCTTTTTGCTGTTCAACTTGATTGGTCACTTCTTCAAGTCTTTCAACCATCTTCAACCAATCGTTCACGACTAAGCTAGTGTCGGTAAAGATATCCAGCAACTCCGTTTTAAGTGCTGTCATTTCAGCTTTACTACTCAGACGGTCAACTTCGATATGGAAAAGCGATTGGAATGCACCTTCGTTATTGCTTACACCGACAACACTGCCCTTATCTGAGCGAGAGATTTGTGTTGGGTTATGAAGCATAAGGTGAGAAGAAAGGTCTAGGCGAGTCAATGCCATTTTTACGGAATCAACAAGGAATGGGCTGTCTGGAACGACTATCTCAACGATAGTATGAGTAGACTGCCAACCTTGACGACTTACCGTCGGGTTGAAAACGCGTACAGAGATTTCGTCGGCTTTCTTTTCATTGATGTGATGCCATAAGCTAACTACAGCACCGTATAAATCGGATTCGTTTCTCTGAGTCAGATCGTCGTGAGAAACGTTACTAAACAAGTGTTGAGCAAGTTGAGTTACGAGAGGTCGATGAGCAAGGTCAAGTTTGTCTTGAATCAGCTTGTAAACTTTTTCAAGTAAAACTGGAACCACAGTTTCACGTGCGGTCATAGTCACACTCCACAATTAGAATTATATTTTATTATTAGGGGGATCACTTAATCTGGTGTTTGAAACGTGCCGTTGAGCTCTTTTCTACTAACGAGTTAAGCAAAGGTAATGCATTCATTTATTGTAAAAGCATTATTGAAAAATAGTTAATTGTTTTGGAGGTGGTAAGAGGTGAAATGTTTGATTATGTGATTAAGATTCCTTTTAACTCACTAGGCACGCCAAGGTTTACAGAGCTTCTAACTTAATAAACTTATTTTTTTGGTCAGTTGTCAGCCTAAACTGCCCTCTAACCCCTATTTGTGTAAGAAATGGTCTGAACCGAGTTGCAGGTAACTGTAAGCGTAAACCTGTTGTTGTTATCACTTGAACTTTACTTGCGGCGCCAGAATAGCTGGCCAAAAACTGCTGATATGAGATGTTAAGTTGGAAAATATAGCGATTCATACGATACCTGTATAAATATACAGTGCCAGTGTTTTTTGGCACTTTTAGATGTCTGACGGTGAAACTGAACTTGAAGCTGCTCTAGCTTATCGAAAATTCGATGAACCAGAAACAAAAAATCAGTGGCAGATATTCTCTACCACTGATGACCTTTCGTTGTAGCAAACAGTTTATTAGTAAACCGCTTATTAGCAAACAGTTACCTGAATGCGCGCTGACTTAAGCCTCTAGTGCTTTCGTCACTTTCTCAAACAAGTCTTTTGCTAGGTTGTCCATGTTCTTTAACGTCTCTAGTTCTTTTTTGATAAGAGCTTGACGTTCATCATCGTACTTACGGAACTTAAGTAGCGGGTCAATCAGACGTGAAGCCACTTGTGGGTTGCTGCTGTTTAGCTCACGTAAGATCTCGCCAGCAAATGCATAGCCTTGACCAGACTTGTCGTGGAATTGAACCGGGTTCATGTTTAAGAATGAACCGACCAAGTTACGGGTACGGTTCGGGTTCTTCAAACTGAACGCCTGGTGCGACATCGACGCTTTGATCACTTCAAGTGCGTTTGAACTTGGGTTTGTACCTTGCAATGCAAACCACTTATCCATAACAAGACCATCGTGTTTCCACTTGTCACTGTAATCCACCATCAAGGTTTCACGACATGGTAGTTGTGCACTGTTTGCCGCGCCCATTGCTGCCATCGTATCTGTCATGTTATTCGCTTGTTGATACATCGCAACAACCAAGTCATTACCCTGCCCAGTATGAGCTAAGTAACTTAAGCAAACTTTACGTAGAGTACGCTTACCAATCGAATCGTGATCGATCGTGTATTCTGTTAGTGCGTGGCTGTGATAAACCGCCGCTAACTCGTCTTCAAGTTCTGCAGCTAGTGTGACTTTCATTGAGTTAAGAACCGATGCGACCGCATCAATATCAACGCGCTCGTACCAACCCGATACTTCATTGTGGCTTGGTAGAGAAAGCATTTCTGCAATAAACGCAGGCTCTAGTGAATCACTCAGCAGTACGCCACGGAATGCATCAACAACAGAATCAGAAAGCTCAAACGCTTGACCCTGCTGAACTTTCTCCACGTTACTGCGGATGTACTTCGCTAATAGCATTTGACCCGCATCCCAACGAGAGAATTCATTGCGAGCATTCACCATCAAGAAGATCAGTTCTTCATCTGAGTAGTCATATTCCAATTTCACTGGCGCAGAAAATTCACGAAGTAATGATGGGATCGGTTGCTCAGAAACGTTTTCAAACACGAACGTTTGCTCTGCTTCTTTCACATCTAATACATTATGAACTGGCTTACCGTTACATTGTAACTCAACAACTTCACCCGCAGCTGTGTACAGCTCGATATCAAGAGGAATATGCAGAGCCTGCTTTTCCGTTTGCTCATGAGTTGGCGCTGTTACTTGGCGAGTTGTTAACGTGTACTGTTTCTTCTCTGCGTCGTACTTACTTTCAACAGACAGCGTCGGCGTACCAGACTGGCTGTACCATAAGCGGAACTGAGATAAGTCAACGCCCGACGCATCTTCCATTGCCGCGACGAAGTCTTCACATGTTGCAGCCGTACCATCGTGACGTTCGAAGTACAGCTTCATGCCTTTTTGGAAACCATCTTCGCCCAACAATGTGTGGATCATACGGATCACTTCACTGCCCTTTTCGTACACGGTCAAAGTATAGAAGTTATTCATTTCTATCACTTTTTCTGGACGAATTGGATGAGACATTGGGCTAGCATCTTCTGCAAATTGTGGACCGCGAATGATACGTACATTGTTAATACGGTTTACTGCGCGAGAACCAAGATCAGATGAGAATTCTTGGTCACGGAATACCGTTAAGCCTTCTTTCAGACTTAACTGGAACCAATCGCGACACGTCACTCGGTTACCTGTCCAGTTGTGGAAATATTCATGGCCGATTACTGCTTCAATACCTAGGTAATCTGTATCCGTTGCAGTTTGGTCGTTTGCTAGAACGAACTTCGAATTGAATACGTTCAAGCCTTTGTTTTCCATCGCACCCATGTTGAAGAAATCAACGGCTACGATCATGTAGATGTCTAAGTCGTATTCAAGATTGAAACGTTCTTCGTCCCACTTCATTGAGTTAATCAAAGAAACCATCGCGTGGCTCGCACGGTCTAGATTGCCTTTATCAACAAAGATTTCTAGGTCAACTTTACGACCCGATTGTGTAGTGTATGCGTCACGAAGTACATCAAAGTCACCCGCTACTAAAGCAAACAAGTACGCTGGTTTTGGATGTGGGTCTTGCCACTTCACCCAATGACGACCGTTTTCAGCTTCACCTTCATCTACACGGTTACCATTACTTAATAAGAATGGGTTCTCTGCTTTGTCTGCAATTACCGTTGTAGTGAATTTCGCCAACACATCTGGGCGATCCATGTAGTAAGTGATACGGCGGAAACCTTCAGCTTCACATTGAGTACAGAACGCGCCACCCGACTTGTACAAGCCTTCAAGTGCACTGTTCCCTTCAGGGTTAACTTCGGTAACGATGGTTAGAGTAAATTCTTTTGGAAGGTCATTCAGCGTAAGTTGAGTTTCAGACTGTTCATATTGAGTCCACTCTTTACCTTCTACCAAAACAGAAACCAACTTCAAGCCTTCACCATCAAGTACTAATGTCGTGCTGTCTTTCTCCTGCTTAACACTAGAAACAGCCGTAACAATGGATGCTGAGTCGTACAAATCGAAAGTAAGATCGATTTCAGAAATCGTGTGAGATGGTGATTGATAATCTTTACGATACTTGGCTTGAGGTGTATGTGCCATGACGGGTTCCTTTTGATCGTTATACGTAATTATTTTTTAACTGTATATATCTAAAGGTTGAGCGCCAATAAAACAAGGGGAATATTAAAAAAAGGAGGCATTGTAAGAAAATGCCTCCATGTTTTGCTATTTTATCAATCAAATCAGACAGGAACGCCTAAGAAATGTACTGTGCACAATATTATCAACGAGTACGCCGTTACTGCTAAAACTCACGATTATCGAATGCGATTGAGTACCGCAAACATATCTCCCTCTTCACCTTGCAGCGTTAACACATCGCTGTTCAGTGTATATCGAGTGCCGTGTTCACCGTTCTCATAAAGTAACACTAGTTGATCGCCTTCTGTGTAATACACCCCGCGACGAATGACTTCACCACCTTCTTCATCTGATACTCGGAACATGAATATAAAGTCCGGCTGAAGGACTAAATCCATTTTTTGAATGTTACTCGCACGTAGATCGCTTCCAGACAGTTGGGCACTTGACCAGATTCCCGCCAATGCATTTGGCAAGGCCTTGGTGAACATAACACCGTTAAGATTCAGCATGTTGTGATTACTGCTGTACGCGTAAACCTGAGGTTCTGAGGTATTCAAACCCAAAATAATCGTGTCTTCATTGGCGTTATACAAACCTTCCCAATGATCGACACTGTAGTCTTTCTTTTGGATATCGATAGTGAATGAGTAGTTTGAATCAAGAGTGAGCTTGATCGCTCTAAAGTTTTCAGTGCCTTGCTCAGGATCAGGATTCATCAAATACCAATCACCAAGCAGCAAAGGAAGGTCAAAATGAGATAGATTACTATCACTTTTTGATTGTTGGTTACTCGAAGCGACCTCGCTCCCAAAAGCCACAAAACTTAAACAAGATAAAAATAGTAGAATCCATTTCATAAGCGTCCCCTCGTTTTCTTTAAGCTTAGGCACGTAATGAATAGAAAGCGAAAAAATATGATCTAAGTCACTAAATTTTAAGTGCGAAGTAACTTAAATGTCATTATCAATCGAAAAATAATACTTAAGTTTAGTTATTTTTACAGTGTACTTCACAGCCGAAAATCAAATAACAGTGGTTCTGCAGCAAGTTAAAAAGCGAGGAAGCATGCCGTTAACATGACATTATTCGAGGCAAGAACACAGGAACAAAAAAAGCGAGCCTAAGCTCGCTTTTCAAATAGTACGTCTTTAAACAATCACCTTATAACAGGTATTTTGTTTATTTCTTGATCATATCCAGCATGATAGCAACTGATTCATCAAGATAAGCATCCGGGGCTTCGTAGTCTTTTGGAATATCATCCAACGTTTTAAATGCCTCTAACTTAGCGGCTTTTTGACGTTGATTGATACGATCTAGACGAAGCGCATCCGCATCATCGCTCTCTTGCTGACGTACCTTTTCATTCAAAGAAAGGTCGTTATCGTCTTTATCTGCCTTATATTTTTCAATATCTTGCGCGATAAAGCCAAATTCCATGTCTGTCGCAATACGAGCTTGGTGTTGAGCTGTTAAAGCAGCAATTTGCTCATCGTTACGCTGTAACACTGAGTACTTCGCTTTGTCGATGCTGTCCCAAGGAAGAGCGTTGTCTTCAACACTTTCACCAGTATCTGCAGGATCAATTGGCGTTGGGTAAGCAATATCAGGTACTACACCCTTGTTTTGCGTACTACCACCATTGATTCGGTAGAATTTTTGGATTGTGTATTGAACGTAGCCTAACTCTTTATCGAACAAATCATAAATATGATTCAAAGAGCGATGCTGTTGCACCGTACCTTTACCGAAAGAGTTTTCACCTAGGATGATTGCACGGCCATAATCTTGCATCGCTGCTGCAAAGATTTCAGACGCTGAAGCACTGTAGCGATTCACCAATACCGTTAACGGGCCTTGGTAACTGATTTGACCATCAGTATCACTGTTCACTTTGACACGACCGTAGCTATCACGAACCTGAACAACAGGTCCTTCTTTGATAAACAAACCAGAGAGTTCAGTTGCTTCAGTCAGTGCACCACCACCGTTGTTTCGGAGGTCAACAATAATACCTTCAACACCTTGCTCTTTAAGCTCGGTGATCAGTTTATCGGTATCTTTAGAAAGGCCAACGTAGAAACTTGGTACTTCTAATACACCAATTTTCTTGCCGTCTTTCTCGATCACTTCTGATTTAACAGCGCGGTCTTCTAAACGAATCTTATCGCGAACAATTGTGACAACGTGACTTTTTGCATCTTTACCATCTGGCAAGATCTGTAGCTTAACTTTGGTCCCTTTAGGGCCTTTAATAAGTTGTACTACATCGTCTAAACGCCACCCGATAACATCAACAATTTCTTCGCCATCTTGACCAACACCAACAATGCGGTCTCCATCACTCAATTGTTTGCTGTTTGACGCAGGGCCACCAGCAACTAAAGAGCGAATAACGGTGTAGTCGTCTGTCATCTGAAGCACAGCACCAATACCTTCTAGAGATAGGTTCATCTCAGATTGGAATTGTTCTGCATTTCTTGGAGAAAGGTAACTTGTGTGAGGATCAACTTCACGCGCAAATGCGTTCATGTAGATCTGGAAAGCATCTTCATTATGCGATTGCGTAATACGCTTCATCGCATTGTTGTAACGCTTTTCCAAAACTTCTTGAATCTCTGGCCACTCCTTACCAGTAAGTTTTAGATTCAACGCATCATATTTAACGCGTTTTCTCCAAAGCTCATTCACTTCAGCGATATCTTTTGGCCACTCAGCTTCACTACGATTGAGCTCAATACTTTCATCGGTATCAAACTTAATCTCTGTATCTAGCAAAGACAATGCATATTGAAAACGTTCAAAACGCTTCTGCATAGACAGATTATAAACATCGAATGCAATCTGGTTATTGCCCGATTTCAGCTGATCATCAATTTGTTTAGATGACGCAGAGAAAGAGTCAATATCAGCTTGAGTGAAGATATTACGATTATAATCCAGCATCTCTAAGTAACGATTAAAGATAGCTTGAGAGAAATCATCGTTGAGATTGAAGTGTTTATAGTGAGAACGAGTAAATCGAGAAGTAACACGTTTACTAGCAGTTTCGTGTTGGACCTCAGGAGCGAGTAGAGGTAAATCGTCCTGATCTAATTTGGCTTCAAGAGCCTGAGCTGAAGCTGCTAGCCAAAAGCTAGCAGCAATCAGTGTCAATTTTGAACGGCATTTCATGCGTAGGAGTATCTCCTTTAAGCGCGCAAGTGCTCCGCTTTAACAACCATTTGTAGGCCGTTTGCTAACTGAACACGCACATCTTCCTTATTGATTTCAACAATGGTCGCAGCCATGTTTCCTTTACCCATGTTCACATTTACTTCTTTGCCAGCGATGAATTCGTCAGCGTTCAAAGCGCGTGTTTCTACAGGCTTTTCTACTTTTGGTGCTTTAGGCGCTTGACGACGAGGCTGTTGAGCTTTCTTCGCCTTAGGTTTCGCTTTGCCTTCTTCACGAGCTTTTTGTGCTTGTTCTTTACGACGAGCCTGAACTTTCGCTTTGCTTTCAGCAAGTGTAGCTTTAGCGTGTTCAACGTGCTCTTCTTCTAGTGTGCCACACGCGTTGCCGTCTAGGTCAACACGTTCTGCGCCAGCTTTTACGCCGTGCAGGTAACGCCATGATGATGTGTACTGTCTTAACGCTGCACGAAGCTGAGTCTTACTTACTTTTTCGTCTTCATTTAGACGTTCAGCAAGATCTTGAAAAATACCAATTTTAAGTGGCTTCGCTTCACCTTCTAGAGTAAAGCATTTAGGGAAACATTCAGCAATATATGCGATAACTTCTTTGCTGTTTTTTAACTTTTCAGTGTTTTCCATGTGGGTTCCTGGTTTTTGCGGTTTTCCGCGAGCATTAAGAAAATATTTTTACGTATTATAGAGAGATGCTTGGGAAAAACCACAGTAAGAGAATAATTTATGCCTTGTTCGCGTGCGAATTAAGCAGCTTTTCCACTTCTGCCATGAAAAATGTCAATCCGTCCTCGTCAATTTGAGAAAAACGGCCAACATTTGGGCTATCGATATCAAGAACACCCGCTATTTTTCCGCCAATCGAGAACGGAATAACGATTTCTGAGTTACTTGCAGCGTCACAAGCGATGTGACCTTCGAACTCATGAACATCATGAATGCGCTGAACTGTATTCGACGCAACCGCAGTTCCACACACTCCACGCCCTACCGGAATTCGCACACAAGCAGGTTGACCTTGGAAAGGACCCAGTACAAGTTCGTCTTTTTCCTTAGCTTGGTCCTGCTTCATTAAATAGAAACCCGCCCAATTCAAGCCATCCAATTCCATGAATAATAATGAACTGATATTAGCAAGGTTAGCAGTTAGATCGGTTTCTGATTCAATTAATGCAACGGCTTGTTTGGTTAAGCGTTGGTAATGTTCTATTTTCATATTAACTTCCAATTAAATTGAGACTTCCATTATCAAGAGAACGCAGTAGAATGCGGCCATCAAACTAAATAGGACTTATTCTCATTACAATGAACAATTCAGAAGACACTATTAGCCGTTCTTGGTTAATAACTCAAGTAAAAAAACACAAGTCCAAATTACTGTTTGCTAACATTATTGCCATATTTGCAACTCTCATTAGTGTCCCTATCCCGTTGCTCATGCCATTAATGGTTGATGAAGTATTACTTGATAAGCCCGCTTCAGGCTTAGAGATGATGAACCACCTACTTCCATCTTCATTACAAACACCGACTGGCTATATAGCACTAACTTTGTTGTTAGTGATTATCATGCGCTCCGTTAGCCAAGCGCTGAACATTCTGCAAGGGCGCCAGTTTACGCTTGTGTCCAAAACAATTACCTATCAAATGCGCAGCAAGATGATAGATAAGCTTGGCTGCATCAGTATTCGACAATACGAAACCAAAGGCAGTGGCGGTATTAACGCCCACCTAATAACAGACATAGAGACAATAGATAAGTTCATTGGCTCGACTCTTTCTAAATTTATCATCAGCTTCCTGACCGTGTTCGGGACAGCGATCGTGCTGTTGTGGTTAGAGTGGCGTTTAGGATTGTTCATTTTATTGGTCAATCCTGTTGTAATTTATTTCTCCCGTAAACTAGGCAGCAGGGTCAAACACCTTAAGAAATACGAAAACCAATCTTTCGAGCGCTTTCAAAACCGTTTGGTGGAAACCTTAGACGGCATTTACCAACTGCGTGCGGCGAATAAAGAACGTATCTTTCTCGATGAACTTAAGGTTCAAGCAAACCAAGTAAGAATCGATGCAGACAAATACGCTTGGCAATCTGAAGCTGCTGGCCGTGTTTCGTTTCTGCTGTTCTTACTAGGTTTCGAGCTTTTCCGTGCCGTCGCTATGCTAATGGTGTTATTCAGTGACTTAACCATTGGTCAGATTTTCGCGGTATTTGGCTACTTGTGGTTCATGTTAGGCCCGGTCCAAGAGCTACTAGGGATTCAATTCTCTTGGTATAGCGCGAAAGCGGCACTACAACGCATCAACGATCTTCTTCAGTTAGAAGAAGAGAAGCGCCCTATCAGTAAAGTGAACCCATTTACTGAAGATCAAGAAGTGACAGTTGACATCGAAGACGTTACATTCTCTTACACATTAGAAAACACTGTTTTAAATAGGCTATCGCTGCACATCCCTGCAGGTAAAAAAGTCGCTTTGGTCGGTGCGAGTGGAGGGGGTAAATCTACGTTAATCCAGTTGCTGATTGGGGTTTACCAAGCAGACTCAGGTTGCATTCGCTATAACGGTGAAACAACCGATGACATCAGCTTTGATGTAATACGCAATCAAATTGCCGTTGTTTTACAACAACCTATACTCTTTAACGATACATTAAGGCATAATCTGACCCTTGGTGCTGAATACGACGAAATGTCGTTGTGGCGTGCGCTTGAAGTCGCTCAAATGCAAGATGTCATCAAGCAACTGAGCAATGGCTTAGATACACAAATTGGTAGGAATGGCGTTCGACTGTCTGGTGGTCAACGACAACGCTTAGCAATAGCTCGTATGGTGCTGAGCAATCCTAAGTTTGTTATTCTTGATGAAGCGACATCTGCACTCGATACAGCAACAGAGTCAGCACTGCATAAAGCGTTGAGCGAGTTTTTGAAAGATCGCACAACTTTGATAGTGGCTCATCGATTATCAGCGGTGAAACAAGCCGATCTAATCTATGTTTTAGAAGATGGGCAAGTCACACAAACGGGAACACATGGTGAATTGGTTGAACAACAAGGACTTTATCAAACACTCTACGGCAGTGTGCAATCGCACGCCTGATGTTTGTAGTCCTAAGTATTTAAGTCGGGCATCGAGCCTAACTGACGTTTCAACTTGGGAGGTCGCGTGACCTCCCCATTCCCCACCAACCCTTTATCAACTCAGCATCAATGCGATAGTAGCTCAGTGCGCCTTTGTCAGGGCTGCGAACTCCCCGTTGATAAAATGGACATCCCTTTAGGGAAATCCGCTTACTGCCCAAGATGTGGCACTCAGCTTTATAGAGGCGGCACCCCTAGCCTGTCTGGAAACCTAGCAATCGCTGTCACTTGTTTATTGCTATTTATCCCATCGCACTTTTTCGAATTCATCAGTATTCGCTTGATTGGTGTCATGATACCCGCGACTTTACCATCCGGCGTCTTTACCTTAATGGGCGAAGGTTTCCCTTTGCTTGGTTTGCTGATTCTGTTCTGCAGTTCGATCGCTCCGTTGCTTGTATGTAGCTCGGTGCTCATCACCCATGTATCACTGAGTTTTAAGATCTTCACACCCTTTCGTTATGCATTAGCCATTATTCAGACTCTCAAACATTGGATGATGTTGGATGTGTTTCTGGTAAGTTTGGCGGTCTCATGTTTCAAACTGCAAGATTACTCTGACATTTTCGTCGGCCCTGGTTTGATTGGCCTGATTCTTCTGCAGCTTTTCAGCGTATTACTAGTAAGCCGTATCAGTGTACGTCGCTACTGGGAAGCTTGGGCAAAAGAATCCGAATACTCTTTTGCTGAGAGTAAGAACGTACACTGTCACAACTGTCACCTATCTCAGCCTGACGGTCATACTTGTGTGCGTTGTCACCATGACTTATACCACCGCAAGCCCTACTCTATACAGAAAACTTGGGCTCTGCTATTTGCCGCATCCGTGGCTATCGTGCCAGCCAATGTCATTCCTATTTCTATTCTTATTACCAACGGTCAAAGGCTAGAAGACACCATCATTTCCGGTGTCGCTTCGCTGATTAATAGCGATATGTATGGCATCGCTGCGATCATTTTCATTGCCAGTATCGTCGTGCCAGTCGCGAAAATACTGGGCCTCGCGTACATCTTAATCTGTATCAAGATGAAGCGCGCCGTTTACCACAGGCAACGTATGACCATCTATTTCATCGTGAAATGGGTGGGGAAATGGTCGGTAATGGATCTGTTCGTTATTTCGATCATGATGACCTTGGTCGACCGCGGACAAATTTTAAACTTTACACCAGGTTATGGTGCAGTCGCTTTTGGCGTCGTAGTTGTTCTCACGATGCTAGCAGCGGAAAGCTTAGATCCTAGGCTAATTTGGGATAACTACACCTCTAAAGATGAGTCAGTGAATGAACAACGATAACCAATCACAAACGTCATATTCACCAGAAGTAAGGAAAAACAAAGGCATCTCACCTTTGTGGATTCTGCCGATATTAACCGTCGCCTTAGCCGGTTGGTTGGTCATGAAATCGATACACGATGCTGGACAACGTGTGCAGATATACTTCTCAGATGCCGCAGGTTTAGTCGCAGGTCGAACAACGATTCGTTACCAAGGCTTAGAGGTGGGTATGGTGCGTGACATCACTTTATCCAAAGATCTATCGAGCATCTATGTCGATGCTGACATCTACCCAGAAGCGAAGAAGCTACTCTCAAAAGGCACACGGTTTTGGCTAGTAAAACCAACCGCTAGTTTGTCGGGTATCTCAGGATTGGACGCGCTTGTTTCAGGTAACTATATTGCTATCCACCCGAGCGAAACCAAACAAGACCCAGAAACCGTTTTCCAAGCGTTAGAATCCTCCCCTTCTGATTTACTGGCTTCTGAAGGTTTGAATATTTCACTGACGACCAAAGATCTGGGTGGCGTATCTGTTGGTTCTCAAATCGTTTACCGTAAAATCCCAATTGGTGAGGTTTACAACTACCAGTTAAACGACAACGCGAAATCCGTTACGATTCAAGCGTCGATTAAAGATGAATACAGCCATATCATTACCGACCAAAGCCGTTTTTGGAATGTCAGTGGTTTAGGTGCCAGTATTGGTTTTTCTGGTGTTGATGTTCGCTTAGAGAGCCTAAGTGCATTGCTTGGCGGTTCAATTGCGGTCGACTCTCCGGGAGAAGGCCAACCGGTTGAGATGAATACCAAGTTCAAGCTCTACCCAGATTTGAAGACAGCGGGTCGAGGTATCTCTATCAAGATCGCCGTTCCCGATGATAATAAAATCAGTGCAACGGGTGCTCCGATCATGTATCGCGGCATTGAAATCGGTCAAATCACTGATTTATCGCTAAGTGAAGGGCGTGAAAACGTCGTTGCATCTGCCGCTATCCAACCGGCATTCAGTGACTTTTTAAACAGCGGCAGTAAATTCGTTCTAGAAGAGGCTGAATTGTCGCTTACTGGCATGAAAAACATTGCCAATTTAGTGACAGGTAACTTTTTAACCTTGGTACCGGGTGAAGGTGAAAAGGCGCGTCGATTTACTGCAATCCGCAAAAATGAATTCAGTCAGGAACAAGAGAAATCCGTTGCGATTCGCTTAACGTCGAACAATTCGTTCGGGTTAGATGTCGGTACACAACTTCTCTACAAAGGCATTGCCGTTGGCTCTATCATCCATGTGGGATTAGTTGATGGTGTTGGTACGGGCTCTGATAAACACGAAGTCTTCATGGATGCACTTATCGATAATGAGTACGCGCACCTTATCAAAAGCCACAACCGTTTCTTTGTGACAGGTAGTGCGACTGCAGAGCTAACCGAATCAGGCTTGAGTGTTACGGTCCCACCAGCAAAACAGCTTCTTACCGGCTCGATTAGCTTTGTGAGTGAAGGTAAATCTGAAGCTCGAACGGACTACCAACTTTTCCAAAGTAAGTCGTTAGCAGAAATTGCTAAGTTTAATCAGTCTGGTTCAAAGACACTTTCTTTGTTTGCCAGTGAGTTACCTTCAATTTCTAAAGGCAGTCCACTCCTCTACCGCAACCTACAAGTGGGTAGTATTTCTGATTTTCAGCTTGCCGACGGTGGCGTAAGAATCAAAGTCACAATCGAAAATCGTTACACGCACTTACTCAACAAGTACACTGTTTTCTGGAACCGATCAGGCGTTGAGGTTGATGCGTCGCTATCGGGTATCAGCATTAAAGCGGCACCAGTTAAAACCCTTATCCAAGGCGGTATTGCTTTTGACTCTCTGCCGGGAATCGACAACAAACTTGGTGACGTGTGGAAGCTTTACAAAGATTCAAAATCTGCTCGAAAATTTGGCCGCGCGATTACTATCACCTCTTCTGGCGATCAAGAAGTCAACAAGGGCATGGCGATCAAATATCAAGGTGTCACTGTTGGTGAGGTTACTTTGGTGATTCCGAACTTCAACAAGGGCGGCATTGAAATTACTGCGCGTATTTTACCTGAGTACGTCGACAAGATTGCCGTGACGAACAGTCACTTCTGGTTGGCAGAACCTGAGATTGGCCTTAATGGCATCAAAAACGTCTCTGCGCTGCTCTCTAAACACATCAACGTAGACCCGGGCAAAGGTGAAAGAAACACGAAATTTGAGCTTAGCAAAGGACCTGTGCAGCCTGAAGGCAAGATATTCCAACTGCAAAGCGAAACGCGCGGCTCAGTATCTGAAGGTACACCTATCCTATTCCGTGAACTAGAAATTGGCAGTGTTATAGATGTTCAGCTGGGCGAGTTTGCTGATCGCATCATATCTACGATTCAAATAGAACCTGACTACGCGTATCTAATCCGCGCAAACACCGTGTTCTGGAACGTGTCGGGCGTCGATGTCTCTATCGGCCTGTCAGGCGCAAACATCAAAGCCGGAACGGTAGACAGCTTGTTAAGAGGTGGTATTACATTCTCAACGCCACCGACAAATGAACTTCAACCAGTAGCAAGCGAAGATCAGTCTTTCTATCTCTATCCTCAAGCCGAAGATGAGTGGAAATCATGGAGAACCGCAATTCCTCGTCCATAGAGTGAACTCTCTGACGTTTCTGGAAGATTAATTCTTCATCAAAATGCAGCCATTAGGCTGCATTTTTGCTGTTTGCTGCAAATATGGTTTAGGACGGCCTCATTTTGCTTTAAACTCCCCGCATTAATGCAATAAATCGAGATACTCTTTTGCACGCTAACGTATATATTCCTGAAGAATTCCTAACGCACATCGAAGCAATCATGCCTAGTCATCTAAATATGGCTTCTTTTGTTGCGTCATGCCAAAAACCACTTCGTAAAAGTATTCGAATCAACACATTGAAAATCAGTGTTGAAGACTTCCTAGTACGAGCAAAAGAGAAAGGCTGGGAACTGGAACCTGTACCTTGGTGTGAAACGGGCTTTTGGATTACAGCGGACGAAAGTGAAGCGCCACTAGGTAATACGGCAGAACACATGTCTGGTCTTTTCTACATCCAAGAAGCCAGCTCGATGATGCCACCCTCGGCACTTTTCCAAGGCGAAGCTGATTACCAAGCGGTGCTAGACACTGCGGCTGCACCCGGCTCTAAAACAACGCAAATCGCTGCGCTAATGAATAATCGCGGTGTATTGGTTGCCAATGAGTATGCAGCAAGCCGTGTGAAAGTCCTTCACGCTAACATCGAACGTTGTGGCGTTCGTAATGCCGCTCTAAGTAACTTTGACGGTCGAGTTTTTGGTGGTTGGTTACCAGAACAGTTTGATGCTGTGTTGCTAGACGCACCCTGCTCTGGCGAAGGTACCATTCGTAAAGACGCCGATGCGATGAAGAACTGGACGTATCAATCTGTGGTCAATATTGCCGACACGCAAAAAGATCTGATTGAAAGTGCATTCCATGCTCTTAAACCTAATGGTGTTTTGGTTTACTCAACGTGTACGCTTAGCACCGAAGAGAACCAACAAGTGTGTCATCACTTAAAAGAAACCTTTGGTGATGCGGTTGAATTTGAATCTCTTGAATCACTATTCGACAACGCAAAAGCAACCACGACAGAGGAAGGCTTTCTACACATCTTCCCTCAAGTTTATGACTCAGAAGGTTTCTTTGTTGCACGTATCCGTAAATTAGCGTCTGTTACTCCACCAGAAGTTAAAAAACGTATGGGTAAATTCCCATTTGAAAAAGCATCAAAGAAAACTCAGCAAGAAGTCGCTGAACAACTAATGAGTACTCTCGATATCGAATTGCCAAGCGATACTCAGGTTTGGATTCGCGACAAAGACGTTTGGCTATTCCCAGAAGCGCTAGAGCCTATGATCGGTGAGTTCCGTTTTTCTCGCATGGGAATAAAGATCGCCGAAACCCATAAAAAAGGTTACCGCTGGCAGCACCAAGTGGCGACAACGCTTGCAACAGGTAATGAAGCTAATGTTGTCGAGCTAAGCATTGAAGATGCTCGTGAATGGTTCATGGGACGCGATGTTCGCCCTGAAGGCTTGTCTGGCAAAGGTGAAGTACTAGTGAAGTACAACGGTGCAATCATCGGCCTTGGTAAATGGGTTGGCAACCGAGTGAAGAACGGTTTACCACGCGAGTTAGTGCGCGATAAGAACCTATTCTAAAGCTTTCTCCCTGTATACAGCTAGATAAACAAAAGCCCAAACAACGTTAATTGTTTGGGCTTTTTCTATTCTATCGGCCATGTAACTCAGTGTGCGAGCGCTTGTAAATCAACAACTAATTACATAAATATCAATTCAAGCCACTATTTCCAAAAAGAAAAATCGCACTTTAGGGAATCTAAACTAGACTTCAATCTAATAGTCAAAAGATTAAAACGATTAGCGTAGGCTCTTCGGAGCCCTTTCCCCTAAGCCCAAACAGGAAGGTTTGGGCTTTTTTTTGACCGAGAGGATCGCTTATTTAACTAAGCTAATACCTTCTTTGTCGATAGTGATCTTGCCAGATTTGTACAAACCACCAATTGTCTTCTTGAACGTACCTTTGCTGGTTCTGAATGCAGAGAAAATAACTTCAGGAGAAGACTTATCATTCAAAGGCAGGTAACCGCCTTTCTTCTCAAGCAGATCAAGAACCTTAGTGCTTAGGTCATCCATCTTAGCGACACCAACTTTCTGAAGAGACAAATCAATCTTACCGTCTTCTTCACGAACGTTTTTAATGTAGCCTTTTAGTGTTTTACCAATGAACAGCTTACCGATGATGTCAGATGGGAAAATCATACCCCAGTGTTCACCGTTCACGATCGCTTTGTAACCCAATTGGCTGCGCTCAGCGATAATGAGATCAACTTGCTCATTTTGCTTATAAGTCGCAGGCGTGTTGTCTAACCATTTGTTGAACTTCGTTGTACCAACGATACGGCTCGATGCTTTATCGATATACACATATACTAAGATTGACTGACCTTCGTTTAAACGGCCACGCTGCTCGCTGAAAGGAACAAGAAGGTCTTTACCTTTCACGCCCCAGCTCATGAATGCACCAGTGCTGTTAACACCTTCAACCGTCATCAAACCAAACTGGCCTACTTGAGCTATTGGTTTTTCAGTCGTTGCAGCGATCTGGTTGTCAGAATCTATGTATAAGAAAACATCTAGCTTTTGACCAATTTCAACACCTTCAGGAGTAAATCGTTTCGGCAGCAACACGGTTCCATAGTCGCTCGCGTCAAGGAATACACCGAAGTCTGCTTGTTTTACTACTTCTAAGTTGTTTATTTGACCAATATTAATCATCAAGGTTGTCTCTACTTTAAATTTGGCGGAGATTATACGTGATCTCTGATATGCTTTCGCTAGTTTCATTCATATTTTTACATTCTAGGAGACATCGTTGATCACCGTTGATAAACAAGATGCGATAACACTTAAAATTAACCATGCCATGGCTAAGACCAAAAAGCTCGACATGGACGTTTATCTATTCATTCCCGGTGAACTTGGACTGACTCCTGAAGTGCTTTCTGAAAGTGCCTTTTTCTACAGCTCAATCACTCAAAAACGTGCCTACTATAGTGACAAAACACTTTTACCTTTGGTACACAGTCGCTTGGCAAAACGTGGACGCTTATCTACAACACAGTATCGTGTCAGTTTGAGTCTGTTTGCCTACCAATATGTTATCGCGTTAGATAAAGCAGTCAGCAGCTTAAATAAAACTGATAGTGACGACGTAACGGCTGATGAAGTAGATGAAGTCATTGAATTGGCTTTAGATATCTTGAAGAAGCTACGCCGAAGCATCCCTTACGAAGAAAATCTCAAGCGCTACTACGCTAATATCGATAACTACCTATCTTGGTATACCGAGCAAAAGTTCCTATCGCTAGTTTCACACATGCCACGAGGTAGTGAGTATTCAACGATTAAAGAACGACTCTTAACGCTTTGTGATAAAGAGACCGCGCACCGTAAACTGAACCGCTACAACTCAGCAAGAGTTCGAGAGGACGTTACCCGCTTGAGTAACAAGATGCGTTTGCTGCGTCGTTTGATTGAACACCCTATCGTGCTTAAAGAAAAGACAACGTCGATGGGTAAGAACGTTAAGCGTGCCGTGAAAGGCATCGCGACCGGTTTGGTGATGGTTGTCGTGACCACTACTGTGATCTTGGCTCGTGACTTTCTTGGTGAGATTACCGCCTCTTTCATCGTGGCAATGTCTTTCATTTACGCACTGCGTGAGATCTTTAAAGATGACTTGAGAGACATCCTTTGGCGCTGGCTGCGTAAAGGCAAGCCAAAATGGAAGCGTCGTTACTATGATCCAACGACCAACAAGTCAGTAGGCCATAAACTGGAATGGTTGGACTACGCAAATTTTTCTAAGCTTGCAGATCGCATTCAGTCGATCCGTAAAAAGCGTGTGGTACAACGTGAAGAGCAAATCTTGCATTACCGCTCTCATACTGAGATGTCGACATCGACCTTTATGAGTGGTTATGAGGAGACTCGTGAAACGTTATCGATCAGCCTCAGAGCGCTGACACGGTTGATGGATAAAGGCTCAAACAAGATCTACCGCTTGAATGAAGGACAAGTGAGCCGCGAATCAGTAGAAAAGCGTCATCTTCTCAACCTGATCATTAAAGAGAACAACCATGATAACGAACCAACCTACTACCGTTGGAAGATCGTTATGAACCGTTCAAAAATAGTTGATATTGAGCAGATCACTCAAGAGTCATAGAGCCGTTATAAAGTTCTCTATAACGGTATGTGGAAACCATTCACATACCGTTGTTTTATCTCTTCAACGTTACCCATGACTTCTAAACCAAAATCTATTATTTAATCGCTATTTTCTTGAAGGGACTTTCTTAATTGAAAGCGTGAGCGTGAACTCCGCCATCGGCTCGTCACCATGTAAAGATGGGCAAGTCGCGATAATGGTTACGGGTTGATTGACCCGTTCTCCGGTCGACATGGTTTCTGCCAGCATAGTGTTGATCAGCTCACCGTCGTTACAAGTGAAATGCACATCACCTTCAGGGCGCTTCAAAAAGTTACCCGTCACCTCTTTAAAAGCCAACGAGATCTTTTCACCTTGCTGCTGAGATTTGCTCATCGCAAGAAACCCACCCGCGACATCCGCACCTACAGCCAAAACGCCAAAGTACATACTATTAAGGTGGTTCTTCGTTCGCCTTTTAAGAGGAATTTTGACCTCTACATGTTGGTTATCCAGTGCGAGCAATTTTGGTCTGCATAACCAGATCAGAGGCACTTTGAAAAAACCAAACATGCTCAAGTAGAAATTTGCTTTTTGTAGAGGGGTCAACATTCGAATTACCTAGTCAAATCAGTCATCAGACCAGTTAATCGACTAGCGATAAGAATGTCAAAAAAATGTTACAAAAAAGAGATATCATCGCACAATGATATCTCTTTCATTCTCAAAGCATTAGCGCCTTAAGTCGGCTTATCAGGCAAGCTAATCGATTTATGCAGTCACGACCGTTTCTACGCCTTCAAGATCAGCTATGTAACCTTGTAGACGTGGGTAATCCACTAAGCCTTGAGTTACTAGCAGCACTGGCTTCTTCGCGTTCAGGGTTGCTTTAACAATCATATCCAACAAAGTAATGACCGCCTCATTTTGTGGATCAAAAGCGTGTTGCTGAGCTTCATTGTGTTTGTCTACGCCTAAAGTGAAAGACGCTAAGCTATCAACGTTTACCACTACACCATCGAAGTAATGCAGTAAACGTTCGCTCAGTAGCACTGCAGACGGCACATCGCACGAGAACAGTACTTTCAAACCGTTAAGGCCGCGTGGTAGCCCTTGCTCGGCAAGCAGGTCAATAATCTTAGCGGCATCGCTTAACGCACGAACGTAAGGCACAACTACTTCAACGTTGATGCCCTGCTCACGTAATGCCTTAATAACCTGACATTCTAAAGCGAAAGCCTTGCTGTATTCTGGTGTCGCGTAACGAGCAACGCCACGAACACCTAGTGCAGGGTTAATCTCTTCTGCTTCACAGTTCCCGCCAAGCAGCGAACGGAATCCATAGCTGTCTGCACTGCTTAATGCGATACGAACAGAAGTGTGATTTGGCTGAACGGCAGCTTGAATGGCAATCACTAAGGTCGAAACAAAATGCTCATCGACTGTTTTATCGCCAAGGATCGCTTCTAAAGACGTTTTTTCAATATCAGTCAAAGTATCTAAGTGACTCTCGATACTTGGGTGATAAAAGACACGATCCATCACCAATTCTGATAGTGAAACGTATAAGTGGTTGGAATTATTATTATCGTTATAAGAAGGCAGCACATCACCTACGACGAGTTCTGGGTGCAAAGTGCTTTGATTTTCTTGAGTCATTGCTGCTCCAGCATTTTTATGTTGTGTTCAAACGAAAATACCGATAGCTGCCTGTTAATACAAGTGAAAATCCCTTATTTGACGCTGGCCTGCTGATAAAAATAAGAATATTAGCAATAACTGAGATAACTTTGACTCAATAGAGTTTATTCCTCTGTTCAATTCCGTTATCTTAACCACTTCGCAATAGAATAAAAAAGCTATCACATGCCATTAAAAACTGATGAGTTGAGAACCCAAGCTCTGGGTCCTATGCCAACTCCTGCCGAACTAGGCAATGCACACCCTATTACTGACGACGTTGCTGAGCGCATTAAAAATTCTCGCCGCCAAATCGAAGATATCCTAACTGGTCGTGATAACCGCCTATTAGTTATCGTAGGCCCTTGCTCTGTTCACGATACAGATGCGGCACTTGATTACGCTGAGCGCCTAAGCAAAATTCAAGACCAGTACAAAGATGAACTGTTCGTTGTAATGAGAACCTACTTCGAGAAGCCTCGTACTGTTGTAGGTTGGAAGGGTTTGATTACAGATCCTAACCTTGATGGTTCATACGCACTTGAAACAGGCTTGAACAAAGCTCGTAAGCTTCTGCTAGATATCAACAAGCTTGGCCTAGCTACCGCGACTGAATTCCTTGATATGATCACAGGTCAGTACATTGCAGACCTTATCACTTGGGGTGCGATTGGCGCTCGTACAACTGAATCTCAGATTCACCGTGAAATGGCTTCTGCACTGTCTTGCCCTGTTGGCTTCAAGAACGCGACCAACGGCAACATCAAGATTGCTATCGATGCAATTCGTGCAGCACATGCTTCACACTACTTCTACTCTCCAGATAAGAACGGCCGCATGACGGTTTACCGTACTTCTGGCAACCCATACGGTCACGTTATTCTACGTGGTGGTGATAAAGGCCCTAACTTCGACGCTGAATCTGTAGATACTGCATGTAAGCAACTGGCTGAATTCGATCTACCTCAACGTTTGGTTGTAGACTTTAGCCACGCTAACTGTCAGAAGCAACACCGTAAGCAGTTAGAAGTTGCACAAGACATTTGTGAGCAAATTAAATCTAACAAGAACCAAATTGCAGGCATTATGGCAGAGAGCTTCATTATTGAAGGCAACCAGCCAATGACAGACATTAACAACCTAGAATATGGCAAGTCGATTACTGACCCATGCCTAAGCTGGGAAGATACTGCAACAATGCTAGACATGCTTGCAACAGCAATTAAAGATAGAAACTTAGCTTAAGGAAACAACACGATGCCATCATTTGACATTATCTCTGAAGTAGAAGCAGTAGAACTGCGTAACGCAGTAGACAACGCAAACCGTGAACTATCGACTCGTTTCGATTTCCGCGGCGTTGACGCAAGCTTTGATTACAAAGATGAATCAGTAAAATTGACTGCTCAAGACGATTTTCAACTGAAGCAAATGCGCGATATCCTTCGCAGCAACCTAACGAAGCGTAATGTTGATCCTAACGCGATGGAAGCGAAAGCGGCAGACCAAACAGGTCGCACTTGGCACCAAACGGTTATCTTTAAGCAAGGCATTGAAACTGATGTCGCTAAGAAGATCGTTAAGCTAATCAAAGACAACAAAGTTAAAGTTCAAGCTTCTATCCAAGGCGACAAAGTTCGTGTTACTGGTAAGAAGCGTGATGACCTACAAGCTGTTATGGCTCTAGTTCGCGGCGGTGAACTTGGTCAACCTTTCCAGTTTGACAACTTCCGCGACTAATTTTTGAGTTTGAGTGACCGCCTATTTGGGTTGCTCATTCATCAGCACAATGTCGTGTTTGAAATAGCAAAAAGCCACTTCTTTTTGAACTGACCCCCAATAGTTGGACACCAATTATTGGGGGTCTTTTTATGTCCAAATATAGCCGAGAGCTAAAATGTATCATTGCTAGGCAATACTT
>NZ_JBFRTU010000113.1:0-305 GCF_041474275.1 Vibrio sp. 10N.222.52.B7
ATGTTCATCCCGATAGGTAAACCTAACCTTAAAAGATGAAGCATCTCTTTTGCTTTTGGCTTAGCGTCTGCAAAGCTGATGATGGTTTTGTAATGATGATGGCCTTTAATGTAGGAATACAGCATTCCCGACATTAGCCAATACACTAAGCTCGTTGCCCAGCCACAGCCAACAGCACCCATTTCAGGGAAACCAAACTTACCGTAGATAAGCACGTAGTTGACCGGAATGTTAATCAGCAAACCAACCACAGAAATGATCATTGGCACTTTGGTGTTGTTCATACCTTCACAGAAACCATTCAA
>NZ_JBFRTU010000113.1:1027-6384 GCF_041474275.1 Vibrio sp. 10N.222.52.B7
CTTCACAGAAACCATTCAAGGTGTAGAAAAGGGCAATACCCGGTACACCAAAGGCGAGGGCAAAGGCATAGTCACTGCCGATAGGGATGATTTCAGCGGCAACACCAATCCATTCTAGGATCGGTTTCGCACTCACCAAGTAAGCGATAAGCAGCACGCTAGCAATTAATGCGAGCCAAACCATCTGGAAGAATTCAACAGAGATACTTTGAAAGTCACGTGCGCCACGGTGGTAAGCGACAACAGGTGTTAACGCCATAATCACGCCACGCAGTAGCAGCAACACAGGGATCCAAAGGCTAGTGCCGAGAGCAATAGCGGCGAGATCGGCAGGGCTTACTTGGCCAGCCATTGTCGTATCGACAAATCCCATCGCTTGGGTAGCTATTTGAGTCAAAATGATTGGAACCGAAAGATGCATAAGCGCACCCGATTCACGAGTAAAAGGACGAAGTTTCGTTAGCATGGAAGTTCACAACACCAATATAAATACACGAATGATGGCAGGATGGCCGGTGTGCATTTTAGGATGTGCCCCGTTGGGCGGGCGACAATATAAACACCTTACCGTATAGGGTCAAGCATTGGATTTATTGAGTTCAAGTTGCTCTGATATATACCGCCACGTCTTAGCTTCAAATCTAGTGCTGGATAACTCTCCTATTGCCACAATGCCAGCAGAAACACAAATAACCCAATTCCAAGCGTGACTTTTAAAAGTAAGCCAAGAGGGGCTCCACCTTTTGGCGCTTTATTGCAACATCCCATAATCGTTTCCTAGTTATATTGAGCTCGTGAGTTGACCTTAAACCTTCCCCTTACAGTAAGGTCAATAAGTTTATAAAACTTAACCAAATTAACCTTTCTTATCGTGTTGGATTCGTTAAGATAAATCCAAAGTCTGCGATTAGAAGTGTGAGGATAATGTGTTGATAGAAAAGTGGTTAGAGATCGATGGTGATCAGCTTTATTGCTTGTCGACTGATATCAAAGAGTCTCAGGAAACACTGGTGTTGATTCATGGGTTGGGTGAGTCACATTTATGTTTTGCCGATGTGTTTGACTGGCTACCGAATTACAACTTAGTCATGTTTGACCTGTGTGGTTATGGCTATTCTCCTGCTTCGAATATATCCCACTCAACAGAAACTCAAGCAAATCGAATATTGAAAGCACTCGACTTATTGAGCATCCATGGTTGCTTTCTACTTGGGCACTCTTGGGGAGGCGATACATCGACGTTGATTTGTGAATACGACACGAGATGCATCGTGCGTGGTTTCATTAATGCTGAAGGCGGACTGCACGAAGAAAGCATCATCCTATCCCAGATTATTGCAGATACATATTCTGAACTAAGCACTGACGAGTTTGCGAACTGGGTGAAAGGAGAAGGTTTCTCAAAACGTTTTCCCATGGCTTGAGGACACGGAGCAGGTGTTAAGTATCTTTCGTCAGTTAGAAGATGTGAGCCAGAGGTTCTTGGTCAAACCGCCAGTGAAATCTACGGACAACATGCGACTCAAGATATCCGTGGCGTGGTTGGCTGGGGACAAATTTTCGAAAACTTATCCATACCTAAAGTATATTTTTGGGGTGCTGACAGCCTAGAGGGTTGTGAGCGTGCGAAAGAGTTTATTAGTACGTTAGACAACGTTTCATTTGAGGGCGCAAACCACTGGGTGCAAAACGATCCGGCCAAGTTCTATGCGGAAGTAGATAAGTTTATTACTGGCGTTACAAATAGAACCAAAACTTAGATATTCAACAACGATAATAGAAAGTCTATATGTGGATTGTTGGTTAGCTGGTGTCGTCTTATAATTAAGTTTGTGACCACAAGGACTGATTCCAAACAGCAAATTTCATGGAAATCTGTGATTAAGATTGTGACTTACCTGTCAAGCGACCTGAGATCACCTTGATACTCACTTAATTAAGTTTGTGACTAGTAGACTTGGTTGTGAAGTCAACGACCTCGAACCTTTGCTTATGAACTGGACTACCCTAGACAAAACGCCTATGCAATAACACTATTAATCATATGAGGTCGAATAGCCTCACGATCCTTTACAGTAAGCTGAAATGCTTTCGGACTCTCACAAAGTTGATTTTCATCTAGACATATATTGAGTCTTTGAACAATGTACTTCACTAGTGCGTTTCGTGATTTGATAGCCAGGTGTCCGTCGTTCATGCCATAGTCCTCCGCAATAATTTTTTGCTGTGCCGGCTCTAAATAAGGGTTAGGGATGACCTTTATCTCTGCCATTTCGTTCCAGTCGGTATCCCGATCGCGACCATAGTTCGATCTGTCAAGCAGATCAGGTACGTTGCGAAATCGGCTGAGTACAAAATCTCGATACTCGCTACGGTGCTCACAGTAAGCCCGTACATGCCAGCGGATACCATCATTCACAATCGTATGAGGGACAATATTACGTCCGACGATTTTTGGAGTGGAAAGCGAGCCATAATCAATATCCACCCGACGCTGTTCACGTGCAGCTTGAATCAGGCAGCGCACAATAATTGGCGATATAGATCGTTCTGGCACCATAAGCACAGCAGATTCTGCATGCCCCATCTCAAAAAAATCAAAAGATTCCACTATCTGGTTTTGCTGGTGTAAGAATGTTAGATATTCGTTTGCAGTACCTTGGGGCTTTGTTTCCTAATTGGATCTCAGATAGAAACGGCCAGTATGGGTGATTATTAGGCTATTTCTATCGTTTTAGGCAACCTAACCCTGTGAGCTTATTCAACGCTTTAATCATGGCGTAGGTTTCACCAACCTGAGCATTATAGTTTCTTAAACTTAATCGCCCACCAAACAGTGTCTTTACACGGAACATAGCCGTCTCTGAAAGTGACCGTTTATGGTAACCGTACTTCTTTTTCCAATGTTTATTTGAGCCGTATAATTTCTGGCAAGCTACCGCCAGATTACGGGGGTGACCTCGTAACCAAAAAGCAGCACCTTCTCTCGGTGGAATAAGTGGAACAGCTTGTTTAATACGTATTGCTTCGTAGCATTGTCTTGTATCGTAAGCTCCATCACCAGATATCTTATTGATTCTACGACGAGTTTGATTCAGTAAATTAGGAAGAGCTTCACCGTCAGTGACATTCGATAAACTTAACTCAGCCGCAATGATTTCATGAGTGCCAGTGTCTACGGCTAAATGGAGCTTACGCCAAACTCGACGCTTCCCGTCAGTACCATGTTTTTTTACTTTCCATTCACCTTCACCGTAGACCTTTAGCCCTGTTGCATCAATGGCTAAATGCTGTATTGCGCCTCGGGTTTTTGTCTTGAATGACACATTAACCGTTTTGGCTCGTTTACTGATGCATGAATAATGAGGACATGACAACGGGAGTTGAGCGAGTTTGAAAACAGAATCGATGAATCCTTGTAACGCTCTCAACGGCATCGCGAATACTCGTTTAACCATGAGGGCGGTCGTAATGGCTAAGTCACTAAACAATCGAGGTCGACCTCGTTTACCTTGCTTGAGTTGCTTCCACTGTTGAATCGCTTCCTCATCAATCCAGAATGTCAGTGAACCACGATTGATTAGGGCTTGGTTATATTGTTTCCAGTTAGTTGTTCTGTAGCAAGGCTTTGGCATTGCTCTAAGTATGTGAGTGAACTTAGATGATCTGATCGTAGCTTTAAGCATTAGTTCCCTGATTTAGGAAACAAAGCCGTTCGTGGCCGATAATTGTNNGCGCCTTATCAGCCTTGCCTGATTTACCTTTCCCTTGAAGCTTCTTCGCATCCATGAACTTGCGACGAGCATGCGCTAAGCACCCTACATTGGTGACGTGATGCAGACCATCATAAGCCGCGTAGCCATCGGTTTGTAGATAACCGTTGTAGTCACCTAAAAAGTCCACGGGACACGCCCTCGCGCGACTGTTTTGATAGTTGTACAAGGCAATATTTTTCACATTCGGCAGTGCCGATTCGGGTGAGTCAGCGCCTGAGCAGTAGAGCCACATATAACACTTCTTCTCTTCTTTGAGCACATTGAGCGGCGTTTCATCCGCCTGAACCACCACTTGTTGAAGCAGGTTCTCCTTCAAGGCCGCATACAGCGGGGCGAACTTCTCACTGACTTGGATAACCCACCTTGCCATGGTGGTGCGTGATAGCTCGATACCCGACTGGGTAAACAGCGATTCTTGGCGATAAAGTGGCATCGCGTATTGGTATTTGCCAAGAATGATGTTGGTCAGCAAGCTTTCTGTGGCGAAGCTTTTAGGGATGAGACTCTGAGGGGATGGCTTCTGAACGATACGGCTGCTGTCATCTGTTTTCTCGCACTGGCGGCAAGCGTACTTAGGACGAACATATTCCAACACTTTGAGTACCGCTGGCGTGAACTCTAGCTTCTCGCTGCGGTCTTCACCGATTTTATGCAGGCTATGATTGCAGCAAGCGCACTGCTTTTCATGGTCGTCTACATCAAGTTCGATAACCTCACGAGGCAAGGTCTTAGGCAGAGGTTTACGTTTACCGCGCTTTTTCGTTGTGGTCGTGGTTGTCACCTCAACCTCGTCTTCTTTAACGGCTTCACACTCCGCTTCGTTGAAGAGGTCACCTTGTGATTCATCGTAAGGCTTTAATGCCTCCGAGCGTTTCGCGAACTGACGGTCGAAGGCGAGTTTGAGTTGTTCAAGCAGCGATTGGCGCTCTTGTTTCCACTCATTTTTCTCCGACATCAGAGCAGCTACCATCGCTTGTAGCTCGGCAACATCTTGGCTTTCTGGGTCGATATTTGGCGTCTTTTTCATAGCATTGATTATACTGAAATCGTGCCGTTAACGCTTGGAGAATAAGGCTTTATTCTCGATTAACTCATTGTAAAATCGTTTATTTTGATGGGTTCGTGGCCGATAATTGTGAAGCCTGAAAGCAGTCTATCAAGCTCAAATTGAGTGAGGGTAAACACCTGATTTTTCTCTTTTGAAGGCCACTTATACTTGGCTTTTTCAAGGCGTTTATACCAGAGGGCGAAGCCTGTTTTATCCCAGTACAACACTTTAATCTTATCGCGCTGTTTATTGGTAAACAGGAACAGCGCACCGCTGCCAAGAGGCAAGTCAGTATCATTTTCGATAATCGCTGCAAGGCCGTTGATGGACTTTCTAAAATCGACGCTTTCACGATAAAGGTAAATGTCTGGAGCGCTGAGCATACCTTTCATGACAACGCTCCAATGAGTTCAGCAAGATAGGTGGCTGGCGTGCCTTGAGGAATGCTCAGCTCCACATCATTGATGAGAAGTGTCATGTTCGCCGTAGCTATCTGGGCCTGATACTTGGTTGTCTTTTCAACGATTTCGGCT